>JBOHAJ010000224.1:0-19396 GCA_050697715.1 Gaiellaceae bacterium | reverse complement strand
GTACGTACAGGGCGAGCCAACGCGTGCGGCTATCGAGGGTCATCAGCCTTCTCTTCCTTTCCGTAGGTCGGTGTCATCGCTCTCGAGGGATTAGACCGCCGCCGGAAGCAGAACTCATCGGTCCCCGCGCCGATGAGTTTCGGTCGTCCGAGCGGTCCTTCTCCCGATGGCCGCTCCTGCGTCGCAGCCCATCTCCTTCACCATCCGTGGTCCGATCGCCCGTGACGACTTGCCCGGGCTCTGCGAGCGTGTCTGCGCGCTGCTCGCGACAAGCGGCGCCGCCGTTGCGCTCTGCGACGTGAGTGGGGTCGAGCCCGACGCGGTGACGGTCGACGCCCTCGCGCGGCTCCAGCTGGCGGCGCAGCGGCACGGCTGTCAGGTCCGGCTGCGCTCTGCTTCGACCGTGCTGCTCGAGCTGCTCGCGTTCATGGGGCTGCGCGACGTCCTGCCGGATTAGAGACCCCTAGGAGTCGAGCCGGGCGGGCAGGCCGAAGAGCGGGAACAGCCGCGCCGTGTCGAGGAAGAACGTGAACTCGACGATCCGTCCGTGAGCGATCTCGAGCACCTGCAGCGCCCACGGGTCGTGGCCGCTTCCCGACGCGCTCGGCCTGTACTGCCCGAACGCCGGCGACCCGTTCGCCGCCACCGTCGGGATCACGCGTGAGCCGCGACAGCCCGCGCCGGGCCCGACCCACCAGCGGAGGATGTCCTCGCGGCCGCTCAGCCACAGCTCGTACGGTGGCATCGACTGCGCCGCGTCCTCCTGGATCAGCGACGTGAGCGCGTCGATGTCATAGCGCTCGAAGGCCTCCACGTAGCGCGAGAGCAGCTCCCGCTGGGATTCGTCCATCGCCGGTGCCGGTTCGGTCGAGCTGGCGCCGCTCGTCTCGAGCGTCGCGCGTGCGCGCTGGAGCGCGCTGTTGACGGACGCGACGCTCGTGTCGAGGAGCTCTGCGACCTCCATCGCCTTCCAGCGCAGGACCTCGCAGAGGATCAGGACGGCGCGCTGGCGGGGCGGAAGGTGCTGCAGGGCGGCGACGAACGCGAGGCGGATCGTCTCGCGCGAGACGGCCACGTCCGCGGGGTCTCCCTCCGCCGGCACGACGAGCCCGTCCGGCACCGGCTCGATCCACGTCACCTCCGGGAGCGTGCGGCCGATGGGGCCATCGGGGTTCCACGCGGGCCCGAGATCCATCGGACGGGCGCGGCGCTCCCTCCCGTTCAGCATGTCGAGGCAGACGTTCGTCGCGATGCGGTAGAGCCACGAGCGCAGCGCAGCGCGGCCCTCGAAGCGGTCGAAGCTCCGCCAGGCGCGGACGAGCGTGTCCTGCACGGCGTCCTCGGCCTCGAACGGCGAACCGAGCATGCGGTAGCAGTAGGCGGTGAGCTCCGCGCGATGCTGCTCGAGCTGCTGCTCGAGCTCGCCGGCGTGGGGCTTGACCTTGAGCGACGAGTCCTGCACTGCCGACCATCGTACGCAATCGGTCCGAGGCGCTGAAGCGGCAGCCGAGAACTCAGTCGGTGCCGCCTACCGCTCTAACGCGGGCGCGGGTTAGAGGGTCGGCTTGGTCGCCATGACGAAGACGATCGCCGTGAGGATGAGGACGTCGAGCAGCAGGCCGAGCTGAATGCGCCTCGTCAGCGAGCCGACCTCCGGCGAATCGGCCCCGCGCAGCTCGACGGCCTTCTGGATCGCCTTTACGCCCGGGGCAGCGACGACGCCGCCCAAGAGCGAGGACGCCGCGAACCCCGCCAGACCGCAGACGACGAAGAAGCGGTCGAAGCCCCAGTGGCCCTCGAGGACGAGCCAGAAGCCGGCGCCAAGCAGCACGCCGACGGCAGGCGAGATGACGAGCTTGTTGAACCGGTCCGTATCTCGAATGAGGGCGACGGCCCGAGCGCGGTCGCCGCTTCTCAAGGCAAGCGCCCGGAGCCCGAACATTGCCGCCTCGCCTCCGAACCAGACGCCTGCGCCGAGGATGTGCAGGAAGAGAAGAACGCCGTAGAGCGTGATCACGGGTCGAACTATCCAGCGAGTGGGCACCCCATTTCAAGGAGCGTTCGGACCCGGCCGAGGAACCTGGTGGGCTCCGGCGCAGCCGGGCGCGATCGTCGAAATCCCTGGCACACTCCCAAGACGCCTGAGATCGCCACCGAGATGAGCGCCATTCGGCTGCACGCGCCCGGCGACCCCGCGCGGCTCGTCTACGAGCAACTCGAGACGCCGCAGCCGGGGCAGGGAGAGGTGCTCGTCCGCGTTCACGCGGCTGCGATCACACGCGACGAGCTCGACTGGCCCGCCGATCGCCTCCCCGCGACACCGTCATTCGAGTTCTCGGGCGTCGTTGCCGCGGTCGCACCCGACGTCGACGACATCGCGATCGGAGAGTCCGTCTACGCGCTCGGCAGCTTCGACCGCGACGGCGCTGCCGCCGAGTACACGATCGTTCCGAAGGAGCTCCTCGCCCTCAAACCGCGAACGCTCGACCACGTCGCGAGCGCCGCCGTCCCACTCGCCGGACTCAGCGCCTGGCAGGGTCTCTTCGACCACGGCAAGCTGGCACGAGGGCAGCGGGTGCTCATTCACGGGGCGGCCGGCGGCGTCGGGAGCTTCGCCGTCCAGCTCGCCCACGAACGCGGCGCCCACGTGATCGGAACGGCATCCTCCGGCAACGTCGAGACTGCGCGCGAGCTCGGAGCCGACGAGGTCATCGATCACACGAAGACCCGCTTCGAGGACGTCGTCGATCCGGTCGACGTCGTCTTCGACACGGCCGGTGGAGACAGGCTCAAGCGATCGCCCGCGGTGGTGCGCCCGGGCGGCAGGCTCGTGTCGATCGCCGAAGAGCCTCCGAGCGAGAGCTCGGAGGCGCGCGGGATCCGCGCCCTCTACTTCGTCGTCGAGCCCAACCGTGAGCAGCTGGTCGAGCTCGCGAGGCTCGTCGACCGCGGTGACGTGCGGGCGACGATCGACGAGGTCTTCCCCCTCGCCGATGCCCGCCGAGCATTCGAGCGAAGTCTCGGTGGCAACCGGCGTGGCAAGATCGTCCTGCGCGTGGTTGCCGAGCCGTGAGCATCGGCCGCTCTGGCCGTTCGAGCGCCCAGGCCAATTACTGGCCGGAATCGAACGTGGCTTCGAGCGCCTCGCTCGAAGGACCACCCGCGGCATAGCCCGAGGTACCCTCGGCGAGCAACTCCTGCGCCCCCGCCAGCAACGCTCCGTAGGCTGACCGGGTCAGCGAGCTCCCCGTCGACACCCGCCTCACGCCGACAGACGCCAGCTCGGAGACGGTCGGCCCGTTCGGCAGCGCGAGGACGTTCACCGGCACAGCAACCGCCTGGACGACGGCGGCGATCTGGTCGATGTCGGACAGCCCCGGCGCGTACGCGGCGTCGGCGCCGGCATCGCGGTAGGCGATCAGACGGGCGATGGTGTCGTCGAGGTCGTCGACGCCGCGAATGTGGTTCTCGGCTCGACCGGTGAGCACCATGGGGTCGGGCAGGCGATGAGCGGCTTCGGCGGCCAGGGCGACTCGCTCCGCCGCGACGTCGATGACATCGATGCGGTCGGCGGCCGGGTCGTAGTCCTCGATGGAGAAGCCCGCCGCTCCGGCGCCGGCGAGGAGCGCCACGGTCTCCCTCACCCCGCCGGGATCGTCCGGGTAGCAGCGCTCGCTGTCCACGTTGAGCGGCAGCGGCGTCGCAGCCGCCAGGCTCGCCACGTGGGCGATCAGCTCAGCGCGGGACACGTTCTGGTCGAGCTTGCCGAGCGACCAGGCAAACCCGGCGCTGGTCGTCGCGAGCGCCTGGAAGCCGCACGATGCGAGCAGCCGGGCGGAACCGACATCCCAGGGGTTGGGCATCACGAACAGCCGCTCTCCGGCGTGCAGGGCCCGGAAGCGGGCGCGACGATCACCAACGACCATGCTCACTCCCTTCGGCAGGCTACCCGTGCGCTCCAAAGCGCAACACCCACCCGCCTCATCTAGGGTTTTGCCCCGAAGATGACGCCGAGATGAGTCGCGGCCAGGCCCAGCTTGAGCCAGCATTCACGGGACCGGGGGATGAGCAGTTCGCGAGCATCTCCAGGCGGTCTCTTGCCTGGATCATCGACGTCATCGTGGTCACCGTGCTCATCTTCGTCGGGGTCAGCGTCGTGGACGAGGTCATCGGACCAGCGGTTCGCTTTCACCCCGAGGCGGCGACGTTGCCTGACGTGGTGGCGCCTGACATGGGCAAGGTCGTCCTGAACGCGCTCTTCGCCACCGCCCTGAGCGCGGGGTACTTCGTGATTCCATGGGCTGTTCTGGGCGGGTCGCTCGGCCAACTCGCTCTTCGCCTGCGAGTTCGAGGTGACGCCGGCGGCGGACGCCTCAGTGTCGGACGGGCGCTGGCACGCTGGATCCTCCTCTTCCCTCCGTTCGCGACGATCTCCGCGCTGACGACCGACGTGCCGAGCCTCGGCTGGCTCATCTGGGGCAGTGCGCCGGTGTGGTACCTCGTCCTTCTTTTTACGACCGCGCGGAGCGACACGAAGCAGGGCCTGCACGACCGGCTGGCCAAGAGCGTCGTACGCAAGAGGCGAGGGGCGAGGTAGAAAGCCGCCGATGTTCGCCGACGCGCGCTCCGTACCCAGGGACACGAGGTTGGACACGGACGTCTGCATCATCGGCGCCGGCGCGGCCGGCATCACGCTCGCCCTCGAATTCATCGGGTCGCCGTTCCAGGTGACCGTCCTCGAGAGCGGCGGCTTCCAGTACGAGACGGAGACGCAGGATCTCTACCAGGGCGACTCCGTCGGACTCCCCTACTCGGACCTCAACGCTCCGCGCCTGCGCTTCTTCGGCGGGACGACGAACCATTGGGGTGGGATCTGCAGGCCGTTCGAGGATGCTGACTTCGAGGCACGCGAGGGCATCCCGTTCACCGGCTGGCCGATCAAGAAGGACGACGTCGATCCCTTCTACGGGCGGGCCGTGCGCGTCGTCAGGCTTCCCTCGCAAGACTGGGACCTGGACGATTGGGCTCCGGGCGATCAATTGGCCCCACTTCGCCTGCGGGGCGATCGGATCGTCAGCAGGGTGACTCAGGTGGTCGAACCAAACCTCCGGAGCTTCGGCGACGGCTACCGCGACGAGCTCAGTCCAGCGTCGAACGTGACCGTGTACCTGCACGCCAACGCGACCGGCGTGGAGGCCGACGAGGGCGGGCGGAACGCGACGTCGGTGCGGGTGGCGACGCTCGAGGGCAACAGCTTCTCGGTGGACGCCAAGGTCTTCGTGCTGGCGACCGGCGCTGTCGAGAACGCGAGATTGCTGCTCGTCTCGAACGAGCGGCAAACCCGGGGGCTGGGAAACCAGACCGATCTCGTCGGCAGGTTCTTCCTGGAGCATCCCCGCTTCCTCGGAGGCCTCATCGTTCCGTCCACTCCACCGCCGAATCTGGGGTTCTACGAGACTCATCGTGTCGGCGGCGCATTGGTCCGCGGCTACCTCGCCTCGTCGAAGGACGTCCAACTCGCCGAGGGCCTCATGGATCTCCAAATCCGCCTGGAGCTCGACTACGGGGACGCTCCCGAGGACGCCTCCGACTTCGCGCGCCACGTTCTGACCCTGGCGCAGGATCTCGAGAGCTGGCAGGAGATTGCGATTCCCGGATCCCCGGTGCCCCTCCCCTATCTCGACGTGATCCGGGAGGCGTTGGACTCCCCCGAAGACACCTACATCTACCTGCGGGGACGACTCGAGGCGATCGGGCTGACCACACGCATCGAGCAGGCGCCGAACCCCGACAGTCGCGTCCTGCTGGTGGGTGAACGCGACGAGCTCGGGATGCAGCGCGTCGCGCTGGACTGGCGACTCAGCGACGTCGACAAGCGAAACGTGCAGCGGACGCTGGAGCTCCTTGGCGCCGAGGTGGGACGCGCCGGCATCGGGCGCCTCAAGATCCTCTACCGCGAGGACGACTCGGGCTGGCCGGATGATCTCGGCGGGGGCCAGCATCACATGGGCACGACACGCATGAGCGACGATCCCAAGCAGGGCGTCGTCGACCGCAACTGCCGCGTGCACGGGATGTCCAATCTCTTCGTCGCGGGCAGCTCCGTCTTCCCCACCCCCGGCGGGGCGACGCCGACCCTCATGCTCGTTGCGCTGACCATCCGGCTGGGCGACCACCTCAAGAGCACGATGCTGCAATGACCATGCCGCCGACGATGAGGCGCCGGACGTTCCTGCTCGGTGCCGCCGGGTTGGGTCTGTCCTTGGCCTGGCGGTCCCTCGGCGCCTGGCCTTTCCTCGGCACCTCCGCTTCGAGGAGCGAGCGGCTGGCCGGGCTGCTGAACCACGAGGAGAGCGCCCGCATCGTCGGGCGCGAATACCTTCGGCTGGTCCCGGCCGAAGCGTCACGGGGAGTACTGACGTCGCGCGTGGTCGAGCGGCTGCCGGGCGGATTCCGGACCATGGACGCCGTGTCCGACGATCGGCTGCGCGAGCTCCTGCTGCGCAGCACGTTGGAGGATTTCGAGGAGGAGCGGATCGTCGAGCTCCGCGGCTGGGTGCTCTCGCGGACCGAAGCACGGTTGTGCGGGCTCGCGGCATGGCGCGGCCGCTCGATGCCTGCCTAGAATCCGCTCAGGGGGAAAGACCTCTCTTTTGACGGCGGCCTGCTGCTCGGCGGGTCGCGTCGGCGCTAGGATCGGAACAGACGTGCTGCTGCGCTCTGGGATTGCTGTCAGGCTCGTGGCCGTCTTCGTGGGGGCCGCCGGCCTCGGCGTGCTCGCTGCGGTGCTCTTCGGGGGAGCGTTCGACGACGAGGCAGCGACTCAGATCGGCGGGAACGGTCAACCTGAAGTGCTGCTCGCAGCGGGCGACATCGCGGAGTGTCCCACCAACGGCGACGAGGCGACTGCCAGAATCGTGGAGCGCTTCCCCGAGGCGACCGTCGCCACGCTCGGCGACAACGCCTACCCGGACGGGTCGGAGGTGGACTTCGTGCGCTGCTTCGAACCCTCGTGGGGGCAGTTCAGGGAGCGGATCCGCCCGGCTACGGGGAACCACGACTTCCACACGACGGACGCGGCGGCCTTCTCCGAGTACTTCGGCGAGGCCGCGGGTGCGTTCGACAAGTACTACTACAGCTACGACCTCGGCGCCTGGCACGTCGTCGTGCTGAACAGCGACTGCTGGCGCGTGGACGGCTGCGAGCTCGAGGATCCCCAGATCCAGTGGCTCCGTGACGACCTGGCGGGGAGCGCAGCTCAGTGCACGCTTGCCTACATGCACAGGCCGCCCTTCAGCTCCGGGCGCTACGGCGAGCCGAAGGACACCAAGAGGGTGCGACCGATCTGGCAGGCGCTCTACGAGGAGGGCGTGGACGTCCTCCTCACCGGCCACGAGCACAGCTACGAGCGCTTCACCCCGATGAACGCGGAAGGCGACCCCGACGACGAGCGCGGCGTCCGGCTCTTCGTGGTCGGGACAGGGGGCGGGAACCTGCGCAAGTTCAAGTACGAGCCGCTCCCGACGTCGGAAAGCCGCAACGACGAGACCTGGGGCGTGCTGAAGCTGGCCCTCCACTCCGACGGCTACGAGTGGGAGTTCCTCCCGGTGGCCGGGAAGACCTTCGAGGACTCTGGCTCGTGGACCTGCCATTGAGCGGGCGCCGATGAAGCGCTACCTCGTTACCGGCTGCGCCGGGTTCCTCGGTTCGCACCTCGTCGAAGCGCTCCTCGGGCGCGGAGACGAGGTGGTCGGAGTCGACTCCTTCAGCGACTACTACGCGCGCGAGAAGAAGGAGGCCAACCTGGAGGAGGCTCAGGACCGAGGCGGCCTCTCCTTCGTCGAGCTCGACCTCGCGGAGGGCGCGCTCCCGCCGCTCGTCCAGGATGTGGACGGCGTGTTCCACCTCGCCGCCCAGCCGGGTGTGCGCGGAAGTTGGGGCGACTCGTTCGCCGTCTACGTGCGGGACAACATCCTCGCCACGGCGCGCCTCTTCGAGGCGGCCGCGCCGGCGGGCGTTCGCGTGGTCATGGCGTCCACGTCGTCCGTCTACGGGAACGCCGAGGCGTATCCGACCCGGGAGGACGCCGTCCCGCGCCCGATCTCGCCCTACGGGGTCACGAAGCTCGCGTGCGAGCAGCTTGCCGGTACCTACGCCGAGTGCTTCGGCCTCGAGGTCGTCGCCCTGCGCTACTTCACCGTCTACGGTCCGCGTCAGCGCCCGGACATGGCGTTCGCGCGCATCGTCTCCGCCCTGCTCGGAGGGAAGGCCTTCCACGTCTTCGGCACGGGCGAACAGTCGCGCGACTTCACGTTCGTCGCCGACGCGGTCTCGGCAACGCTCGCAGCGATGGAGCTCGCCCCTGCGGGCCGGATCTACAACGTCGGCGGGGGAAGCGAGACGAGCCTCCGGGACGTGATCGCGCTGGGGGAGCGCCTCTCCGGGCGCCGACTCGACGTTCGCTACGAGCCGTCTGCCGCAGGGGATGTGCGTCGCACCTCCGCCGACACGACGCGTATCCGCTCCGAGCTCGCCTGGCGGCCGCAGTCGGCCCTCGAGGAAGGACTTGCGGCCCAACTCGCAGCGGCGCGCGTTGCGATCGGCTGAACGATGTCTACAGGGCCCAGAAGACGATGACGAACGCGATCACCGTGCTGAAGCAGATCGAGATCGCGACGAGCGTGAGCTCCCGGCGCCGTGGCGTGATGAACTCGGCAATCGCGCCCGAGCGGAGCGACGACGGGGGAATGGCGGCGAGCACGACGAGGAGGATGGAGACGCCGATTGCCGCGAAGAGGACGGGGAATGCAGCCCCGAAGGCCTCTCGCAACTCGTCCAGATGGCCGCCTTGGAAGAACAGCGTGGAGATCACGTACCGAGCCCGCCCACATGTCGCCGGATCGGTGTGACCGCTGGGAGGGGCACGCCGACCGGAGCGAGCCTAGCTTACCGCAGGGCGATTGAGCTCACCAAAAACCCCCGCTCACGGACTAAGCTGTAGGGAATCCGGGGCAGACCCTGGCCGACTCGAACGGAAAGGGGCGTTTGATCTGAGCGGCGTACTCCCTGTTCTCAAGCGCTGGTGGTGGCTGCTTGCCATCGGGGCAGGCGTCGCCGCCTTCATGGGATTCCTCGTCGCCGCCCGCCTCCCGGCCACGTACGAGGCGGAGGCGCGCCTGCTCGTCGGCCCCCTGAACGGCACTCGGGAGGACCTACGCGCGGCGGGCTTGATCGCGCAGACGTACGCGGGAATCGCGACGAGCCAGCCGATCATCCAGCGCACGGCGCAAAGGCTCCGGCTTCCCCCCGAGACCGTCGAGAGCAAGGTGCACGACGCGACCGCGAGCGACGTCACCCGCTTCATCACGATCCGCGTCCGCGACGGCGACCGCATCCGCGCGGCGAACATCGCAAACGAGATCTCCTCCCAGCTCCGACAACGGGCGGGGAGCGAGAGTGGGCTCTCGCCCACGGGCAAGCTCACCGTCGTCGAGCCCGCCGTCGCCCCTGGGGACACGATCGGCCCGTCCCCCGCTCTCATCGTTTCCGTCGCGGCGCTCGCGGGCCTCCTCGGCGCCTTCGGCTTCGCCGTCCTCGTGGATTCCATGAGCGTGGTCGTCCGCAACGAGGACGACCTGGCCGGGATCGGACCCGTCGCGTTCCTCGGGAGCGTCAACGGCCTGCGCGCGGGACGCCCGCTGCCCCTCATCCTGGAGGCCGACCCCGACTCACACGCCGCGACCCCCTACAGGGTGCTCGCCGCCAAGATCGCGCTCTCGAACGGGAGGCAGCCGCTCCGCAGCCTCCTCGTGCTCGACGCCCACGGCGGGCGGTCGAGCGCGCGGCTCGCGGCCAGCCTCGCCGGGGCGCTGGCGGAGGGCGACGCGCGCGTCGCCCTCATCGACACCGACGAGGGAGGCGAGATCGCTGCCCTCTTTGGCCTCTACCGAGAAAAGAAGGACGACGACAAGAACCGCCTGGTCCAGAAAGCGCGGCCCCTGCGGGTCGGGCGCGTGAGCCTCGACCGCTTCCGGTTCCGCCGGCCCGGCCTCACGATCATCCGCCCGCGCACTCGAGTGGAGCCGCTCGAGCTCGAGTGGGCGGGGGAGCTGCTCGAGCGGGTCCTGGCCGAAGCCGACCTCGTCGTCGTCGCGGCACCGCCGGTCGACCGCTCGCCGAACGCCCTCGTCTGGTCGCGCCTGGCCGACGCCACCGTCCTCGTCGTGGAGCGCGACCACACGAAGCGCGAAGAGATCCCCGCCGCCGTCGACAGCCTCCGCATCGCAGGGGGGAACGTGATCGGTACCGTCCTGTGCAGAGATCGACTCTTCTGATCGCGCCCGCCCGCCCCGCCTGCCCACTCTCGTCGCTCTATTCGTGTCCCTTCCAGTGATACTGCCCCGCTTCCGGGTCGCGAGCACCAAGCCAGAGGCCGCACTCGTCCGCAGCCAAGGCCGGCAGCCTAGGCAAGGGCGAGGGTGGGCTCTGGCGCCGCGTGATCGCGGGCCAGAAGCAGGCGTGTATTGCTGGGAGGGGCACTACGCTTGACGACACCCTCAAGGCGAGGCCTATGAGCGCCCTCGAGACGACGCGCGAGTCACGCTTCGTCCCGGGAAGCAACCTCAAGGGCGCCGTGGCCGGTGCGAACTGGTGGTTCCTCCTCCCGAGCCTCGAGGTGGGCCGGGTGGTCTGCCTGGGCGCGCCGACGCCCGCCGCGCTCGCGACGCTCGCGCGCATGAGCGCGGAAGTGGTCGTCTCGGCGCCCGCTCGCAGCCTCCAGCGCATCCGCGGGAGCGTCGAGACCGACGGTCGCACCGACGTGCGCCTGGTCGAGAGCGGGCGCGGAGGGGCCGCCCCGCTCCCCGATGCGAGCGCCGACGTCGTGGTCGCCTGCGGGCGGGCCGGCCGGCAAAGGGGGCGGGAGATGGAACGCCTGCTCAAGCCGAGCGGGCTCGCTTACGTCGAAGGTGCGCGGCCGTTCGGCGGGCTCGAACCCGGGCTGACCCTCTGGCTCGCCCCGGCGAGCGGCGAGGCCCGGACCGCCGCTCTCCTCGGCGACGGCGGCACGATCGCCTACCTCGAGCGCCGGTTCCTCCGACACGGCCTCGCCGGTCGCCGGCTCCTGCTGCACCCCCGCCGCTTCCTCGGCCGGCACGTGCTCGTCAACCGCCTCGCCCGCCGGCGGGGGGCGCTCCTCGGCGAGTGGGGGCTCGCGGACGGGCCGCCCCGCTACATCCGCGCGATCGCGGCCGAGTCGGGCCTCGAGCTCGAGAGACACCGCTGGGGACTCTCAGCCCCCGGTGCGTTTCCGTCCCAGAAGGTGCTCTTCTTCCTCTTCGAGGACGGGGCCGAGAAGCCCGAGCACATCGTCAAGATCACGCGAGATCCCGCCCTCAACTCCCGCCTTGAGAAAGAGTGGCGGGCGCTGACGCTCCTGCAGGAGGAGAGGCTCGGCGCCTCCCTTCCCCGCCCCGCGTTCTCAGGCCGCCACGCCGGGCTGGCGGTCGTCGGCGAGACGGCGATCGACGGCGTCCCCTTCCGCGAGCGAACACGCGCGACTCCGGACTGCCCGTACGCGCAGGCGGCAGCCGACTGGCTCGTGGAGCTCGGTGCCTCGACCGCGCACCCGCCGGCTGGGGGCGCCCCGGCTGTCGCCGCCGCGCTCGAGGGCCTGCTCGGGGAGTTCGCCGGCATCTACGAGCTCGAGGAGGCGCACGAGCGGTTTCTCGCCGAACAGGTCGACACGCTGGCTCAGAGCGGGAACGGTCTTCCCCTCGTCTTCCAGCACGGCGATCCCGGCCCGTGGAACCTCCTGGTCACGCCCGAGGGGAAGCCGGTCTTCCTCGACTGGGAAGCCGCCGAGCCCGAGGGCATGCCGCTCTGGGATCTCTTCCACTTCCTGCGAAGCTACGGGCTCGCCGTCTCGCGCGCGGCCGGCACCCACGATGCCGTGCGCAGCTTCGCCCAGCACTACCTCGCAGACTCCGCGCTCAGCCCGCTCTTCGTCGAGGCGACGCGGCGCGCGTGCGCCGACACGGGCCTCGCGCCGCGCCTCGTCGAGCCCCTCTTCTATCTCTGCTGGATGCATCGGGCCCTGAAGGAGGCCACCCGGCTTGCTCCGGGGCGACTCGACGAGGGTCGGTACGTGAATCTCCTGCGGCTTGCGATCGAGCGCCGGGAGGCTCCAGCCCTGCGTCGTCTCTTCTCCGTCGAGGGGCGAGGCGTTGAGCCAGGCTGAGGCGTTCGTATAATCGAGTGGTCGGGAACGCCATGGGTCCGGCACGGCGCAAAGCCGTCGAACGGCTACCGGGACGATCGGGAGGGGAGTGATATGGAGCGGGTACTGGTGACCGGAGCAGGAGGCTTCATCGGCCACCACCTCGTCACGTACCTGAAGGAACGTGGCTACTGGGTCAGGGGTGTCGATCTCAAGCACCCGGAGTACTCGGACGTCGACGCGGACGAGTTCGAACTCCTCGACCTCCGGCGGCGGGACGACGCGCTCGTCGCCGCCCGCGGGGTGGATCAGGTCTATGCCCTGGCTGCCGACATGGGCGGGATGGGTTTCATCTCGAGCAATCACGCCACCATCCTGTACAACAACGCACTCATCAACCTCCACACCATCGAGGCAGCCCGGCTCCACAGTGTCGCCCGGTACCTGTACAGCTCCTCGGCGTGCATCTACCCGGAGCACCTGCAAGCGGACGCCGAGGTGACGCCCCTGCGCGAGGAGGACGCGTACCCGGCGAACCCGCAGGACGCCTACGGCTGGGAGAAGCTGATCTCCGAGCGGCTGTGCGAGTACTACTCCGACGAGCACGGACTGGAGACTCGCAGCGTCCGCTTCCACAACATCTACGGCCCGTACGGCACGTACGACGGCGGGCGGGAGAAGGCCCCTGCGGCGCTGTGCAGAAAGGTGGCGCGCGCCGAGCGCGGCGGCACGGTGGAGATCTGGGGAGACGGCGAGCAAACCCGTTCCTTCTGCCACGTGGACGACTGCGTGGAAGGGCTCTACCGGATCATGCAGTCCAACTACGCCGAGCCGCTCAATCTCGGGACCGACCGCATGGTCACCATCAACGAGCTCGCGCGCATCGTGATCGACATCTCGGGCAAGGAGGACCTCACTCTCGTCCACGTGGACGGGCCGCAGGGCGTCCGCGGCCGCAACTCGGACAACACGAGACTGCGCGAGGTGCTGGGCTGGGAGCCCGGAATCGACCTGGAGGAAGGACTGGTCCCGACGTACCGCTGGATCGAGAAGCAGGCCCGGGAAGCAAGCCCGATCCTCGCCTCCTGATCCGTGAAGCCTGGCACGAGCGACGCGTCGCCGCTCCGCGTTCTGTCGTTCCCGCTCATGCCCGCCGACCCTGCCCGGCGCGGAGAGGTCGTCGAGGCCCCGCCGGACTGGTCCCTGGACCCGACCGTCTTCGATCCCGAAGCGGACACTCTCGTCTGGGGGCGCGCAGCCAACCGGTCCTCGCTTCTCCGCTCTGTGGTCCGCCACGCGGCGGCGCGCGAGGCGGCGCTCCGCACGATTCGCAGGCGAGTCCCGTCGCACCTGCGCCTCGTCGCCGTCCATCGCCTCCCGCCCCGACAGCTCGAGAGCCGCGGGCTCAGGGGCGGCATCCGGGCGGCCGCCCGGAGCGGAGCGCTGGTCGAGCTCAGCTCGTTGCCCAGCGGGGCCCGGATACTCGACCGGGTTCTCGCGGGAGCCGAGGTGACGCGGTCCGAGCACGGCTTCCATGCCGGTGCCGGCGGCGCGATGCTAATCCGCGTCGCGCTACCGGATGGAGCGGAAGCGCTCCTGCGGGTCGCTCGCGCCGGGGCCCCCGGCGACCCGGCCTCTTCGGCGGACATCCTCGAGCGCCTGAGCGGGGCCGGCGTGCCTCTGACGCCACGGGTGCACGCTCGCGGCCAGACCGCGGGGGCCTCGTGGATCATCGAGCGGGCGCTGCCGGGGCGACGACCGGCGCGGGCGACCGACGAGCTGGCCCGCCAGGTCGCCGCGCTCTGCGCGGCCTTTCCCCGCGGCGACGGCGCGCCCACCGCGACGGCCGCAGACCTCTCCGGCATCGCAGACCGGCTCCCCGACAAGGCCGGCGCACTCAACCGCCTCGCGGGCGAGCACTCGGGTCAAGTGCGGAGCCTGCCGTCGGTCCTGCGTCACGGCGATCTCTGGGCAGGCAATCTCCTCGTCGACCGCGGGAGACTGTCGGGACTGGTCGACTGGGACGCGACGCATCCCGCCGCCGTCCCGGGCGCCGACGTGCTCCAGCTCGTCGCAACCGAGCTCCGCCGGCGCGCGCGCCGCGGGTTGGGTCCGGCGTTCCTGACCCGTCCGTGGCGGTCGCCCATGTTCTCGCAGGCCACCGGCGGCTACTGGGCGGAGCTCGGCCTGCGGCCGGACGACGCGCTGCTCGACGTCGTGGGCATCGCCTGGTGGGCCACCGAGGTGCACGGAACCCTCGCTCGTCTCCCCCACCGCGCAGCCGACGAGCGCTGGGTGACGAAGAACGTGGATGGGGTGCTGAGCGCTCTCGGCTACTGAACGACGCGAATCAAGCGCACCGCCTAACGGTTGTGGTGCACCGCCTCGACGTTATTGCCGTCGGGGTCTAACACGAACGCGCCGTAGTACCCGGGGTGGTAGCGGCGCTCACCGGGCGGACCGTTGTCGGAGTAGCCGGCGGCGAGCGCGATGCTGTGGAACTCGCCTGCGGTCGCGTCGTCAGGGACCGAAAACGCGATGTGCACGTTCTCGCTCGGCTCACCGCGGACGAGCGCGAACGAGCGGTCGCGCGCCGCGACATGGAAACGCCCATCTCGTTCGCCCGTGATCTGGAGTCCGAGGATCGGCGTGATCGTCTCGTAGAAGCGCTTCGTCGCCTCGAGGTCGGCGACGCGGATCCAAAGGTGGTCGATGACGTTGTCGCCTTCGCGCGCGCGCCCGTGGTACACAGCCTCGGCGCTGTTGCCCTCCGGGTCGATGAGAAAGGCGCCGAAGTAGTCGTCGTGATACTCCGGTCGCAGACCGGGCTCGCCGTCGCTCGCATAGCCCGCCTTCGTAGCCGCTTGCCAAGCGGCCTCGACTTCCTTGCGCGAGTGCGCGACGAACGCGACGTGGAGGCCGCGCGTCACGGGGCGGTCCTCCCGTGCCTGGGCCACGCCGAAGTCGTTCCACTCGTCGAAATGGCCACCCGAGTGTGAGATCGCGTGACCGAGCGGCGCGAGCACCGTCTCATAGAAGCGCCGGCTCGAATCACGGTCGGAGACGCGGACCGTCACGTGGTCGAACACGGCCAGATTCTGGCACTCAACCCTTCCCGCTGCCGCCGCTTCCCAGGCGGGACTTCGAGTTTCGCAAGACCGCCCTAGTCGCGACCGTTCTCGGCCAGCACCTGCTCGTAGAGACGCTCGTAGGCTCGGCCCACAGCCGGCCAGTCGTAGCTCGCACGGACATACTCGCCCCCCGTCCGGCCCAACGCCTGCGCCAGCGCATCGTCCTCGAGCACCCGCACGAGGTGCGCGGCCAGGTCCTCCTCCGTGGAGCCGACCAGCAACTGCTCTCCCGAGGTTACGTCGTCCAGCCCTCGGTGACCGAGCGGCGTGACGACGCACGGCAAGTCGGTTGCCATCGCTTCCAGCAGCTTGGTCTTGATGCCGGTCCCGTCCAGAAACGGGCCCGCCCACACGCGGCTGCCGGTCAGCCACGCCCGCATGTCGTCGACTCCCCCGGTCACCTCGACGCCCGGGAGGGAGGCGAGATCCAGCACCCTCGGCGCAGGGTCGCGGCCGACGATCGCGAGGCGCGCGTCGGGCCGTACGGCCCGCACGCGCGGAAGGATCGCCCGCGCGAGATGCTCGACCGCGCGGACGTTCGGGGCGTAGCCCATCGCTCCGTGGAACATGATGCGCGTTCGATCGACGACCGCGCTCGGATCGGGGGCGTAGGCGCTTGCGTCGAAGCCGATCGGGATCAAGGCGAACGGGAGAGTCGGGTCCCGTTCTCTGAGCTCAGCCAGATCCCCCTCGTTGCTGACGACGACGCGGTCGAAGCCGCGGTACTCGGACGCCTCGAAGCGGCGAATGCGTGCGGCGTCGGCCTGGAACAGCCGCGCCCGGAGACCCGTCGCCGCCTCCGCCCGAGCGTCCACGTTCAGATGCCAGGTGTCCATCACGCCCAGCACCTTCGGTCGTCCTGCGAGCTCATTCTTCAGCCAGGCCAGCTTCCCGGGACCGACGTGGACGATGTCGGGCCGGAAGCGCTCGAGCTCCTCCCGCAACGGCTTGCGCAAGCCCCGGACGAGCCGCTCCGCGCGCGCCGGGCGCCGGAGGATCGCGGCGAGCGCAAGGTCGCGCACGTTCCCGGCGGGTCCGGGCTTCACGAACGGGACGATTCGCATGTCGGCCTCGACGGCGGCGTCGGACGACTGGTTCGGGTGCCGGTACCCGAGCAGGCGAACGTCGTGACGCCGGCCGAGTTCGGGCACCAGGCCCATGAGCTGGCGTCTGAATCCCGTGTTCGTCGGGTGGAGCGGTGCGTCGGAGGCACAGATCAGGATCCGCATGCCTTCGTCCTCTTCTTCCTGTTCCAGCGCCGAACGTACTCGCCCCAGATCGCCGCCGTGACATCGGGGCGCACGGCGTCGACCTCGCGGGAGGCGTCCACGACGACCGCCCTGGGAAGGCGCGACACCAGGGCTCGGTACGCGGCCCGCTGCTTCTCGAGGAGGGCCACGTCGTGCTCGCCCTTCCTGGCGTACAGGAGCTCGCCCGGCGCGTCGAGGAGGACGACGAGATCGGGAGGCGGGCAGGAGTGGCCGAGCAGCCAGCGGCGCGCCCTGCCGCGCCGGCTGTGCCGGTAGCGATTCGGCACCAGGGCCTCGTACGAATACCGATCGAAGAGGACGAGCCGACCCCGCCGCCGGTGGTACGCAGCCTCGAGCCAGCGCGCCCATTGCGTCCCCAGGCGGCCCGCCAGACCCGCTCCGCGAGCGCCGCGGCCCGTCTCGCTCCCGGAAGGCCGCTGGTAGAGGCCCATGTACACCGAGCGGACGGGGAAGTAGAAGGATCGCTCGATCCCGGCCGTGAGCGTCGACTTGCCCGCTCCGTCGGGACCGAGGAGCGCCACCCCGAGCCCTCGGCGCCGGCTCAACCTGAGCCCCTTTCCCGTCCAACGCCAGAAGCCGTTAGCAATCGTCCGCCGCCGGACGTCGGTCCCCCGCCGTCGCCGCCAGGCGGCCGCGAGACGAGGAGCGAGGCCGGCGAGCGTGGTCCAGTCGCCGCGCTCGACCTCGCCGACGATGCGCTCCGCGCTCCACCCCGCGGGACACACGGATTCCACGAAGCGAGCGAGCGGGCCGTCCCGGGCAGACCCGTGCGCGAGCTCGGCCAAACGCGCCGCAGCGCCGGGCGCGACCGCACCCTCCTTGTCGAGAAGCTGGTGGAGCAGGAGCGCCCAGAACGCGTCCTCGTCCGCCAGCAGGGGTATCCCGCCTACACGCCGCCTTCGCCGCAGGCACTCGGCCTCAACGCCCGTGGCCAGCGAGAACCCGGGCCCGAAGGCAAGCTCGGTGACGACGTCGAGCTTGATCCAGATGTCACGGGACGCGTCGTACGTCAGGAAGAAGGCGTGGGACCCGTAGCCCCACGCGGGCACGCGTGCAAAGCCGAGGCCTTCCGCGTTGCGGCGCAGCCGCGGGAACTCCTCGGGGGCCACGAGGAGGTCGACGTCGTCCGCCGGGGCGAGCAGATCCGTCTCGCCGCGAAGCACGCACCAGCGGATGCCCTCGCGGTCGAATGCGCCGAACAGCGCGGCCAGCGTCGGGTGAAGCGCGACCTCGCCCGGATCTTCCGAAGCCACCACCCCGCCGGCCACGTCGGTCAACGGTCCATCAGCCATCGCTCATTCTTCCTCGAGCCTCCCGGATAGCCCGCCCCGCTCACTATAGGCCAGCTCGGAAGACTTGCGGGCTGTTCGCCCGAGGGGTGCGCAGCGAGCGCCAGGCTGCTATGACTCTCGTGTGGGGCCGCCTGAAAGGGGAACGGGACACCTGGCGACTCAGGTTGACGACCGAGCCGGCGCTTCGGCCCCGGCGGAGGCGGAGCGCGGCCGCACCGGCCGGCTCAAGGTCGCGTACCTGATGTCGCGTTTCCCCAAGCTGAGCGAGACCTTCGTCCTCAGCGAGATCCTGGCGGTCGAGGAGCGGGGCGCCGAGGTCGAGCTCTACCCGCTTCTTCGCACGAGGGAGGACGTCGTCCACCCGGAGGCGCTCCCGCTCGCAGCCCGGGCGCGGTATGAGCCCTTCCTCTCCCTCCCCATCCTGCGCAGCCAGCTCTATTTCCTCCGCCACAGGCGGCGCGCCTACCTCGGCGCGCTCGGCGATCTCGTGCGCGGAACGTGGGGCAGCCTCAACTACTTCGTCGGGGCGCTCGGAATCTTCCCCAAGGTCGCGCACGCGGCCCGCCGCATGGAAGCCGACGGCGTCGGGCACGTCCACTGCCACTTCTCGAACCACCCCGCGGCCGCCGGCTTCGTCGTCCACCGCCTCACGGGCCTTCCGTATAGCTTCACGGCACACGGGTTCGACCTCCATGTTGACCGCCGCATGCTCTGCGAGAAGATCTCCGAAGCCGCATTCGTCGTGCCGATCTCCGAGTACAACCGCGAGCTGATCGCCGCTGAGTGCGGGACCGAGGTGCGGGAGAAGCTCGCAGTCATCCACTGCGGCGTCGACACCGACCTCTTCCGCCCTTCCGAGAGCGCGCCCCCCGAGCGCCCCTTCTCCCTCCTGTGCGTCGGAACGCTGCACGAGGTGAAGGGCCAGGGCTACCTCGTCGAGGCTTGCCGCCTGCTCGTCGAGGAGGGCGTCGAGCTCGTCTGCACGCTCCTCGGCGACGGCCCCGACCGCGAGGCGCTGGCGCGGGGGATCGCGGCCGCCGGGCTGGCCGGACGGGTGAGGATCGCCGGTCCGCGGACACGAGCCGAGGTCGCCGAGCTTCTCCACGCCGCCCACGTCCTCGTCGCGCCGAGCGTGCCCACGCGGGAGGGAAAGCGCGAGGGCATCCCGGTCGTCCTCATGGAGGCGATGGCGAGCGGCGTACCCGTCGTGGCCAGCGCTATCTCTGGGATCCCTGAGCTCGTCGAAGACGGAGTCACCGGCCTGCTCGTCCCGCCACGTGACGCGCGGGCGGTTGCGGACGCCTTGCGCCGTCTCCTCGACGACGCGGCGCTGCGGCAGAAGCTCGGCGTCGCGGGGCGTGAGAAGGTTGTGCGTGAGTTCGATGTGCGCACGAATGCGGCGGAGCTCGTCCGCCGCTTCCGGGTGCAGGCGGGAGTGCCTTCTTGAGACGGCTCCTCTTCTGGTCGGCGGCCAGCGTGCTCGCC
>JBOHAJ010000223.1:0-3460 GCA_050697715.1 Gaiellaceae bacterium | reverse complement strand
GTCAAGAAGGCCCTTCCGCAACTGGTCGTCATCACCGACGTCTGCAACTGCGAATACACCAGTCACGGACATTGCGGCAAGGTGGTGGATGGCGAAGTCGACAACGACGCTACTCTGGAGTGGCTCGCCGCGGCGGCCCTGTCGCATGCGCAGGCGGGGGCCGACATCGTCGCTCCTTCCGACATGATGGACGGCCGGGTGGCCGCGATCCGCAGAAAGCTCGACGCGAATGGCTTCCCGAGTACGCCGATCCTGGCTTATGCCGCCAAGTTCGCCTCCGGATTCTACGGGCCGTTTCGCGAGGCGGCCGAGTCGACGCCCGCCTTCGGAGACCGGCGGAGCTACCAGATGGACCCGCCCAACCTGCGTGAGGCGCTCCGTGAGTGCGAGCTCGACCTCGCCGAGGGCGCCGACGCCCTCATGGTCAAGCCCGCGCTCCCGTACCTGGACGTGATCGCCGCCGCGCGGGCACGCTTCGACGCTCCCGTGTGGGCCTACAACGTCAGCGGCGAGTACGCGATGGTGAAGGCGGCCGCGGCGCGCGGCTGGCTCGACGAGCGCCGGGCGGCCGTGGAGGGGCTGACCGCGATCAAGCGTGCCGGCGCCGACGTGATCGTCTCCTACTGGACGCGGGAGCTCGCCGAGTGGCTTTGAGGACCGGCCTCTTCCGCCGGGCCCGCGATGTGATCCCCGGCGGCGTCAACTCGCCGGTCCGGGCCTGGAAGGCGGTGGGCGGGGGTGAGCCCTTCTTCGCTCGGCGCGCCGAGGGCGCCTGGCTCGAGGACGTCGAAGGAAACCGCTACGTGGACTGGGTCATGTCCTGGGGACCGCTCGTCCTCGGGCACGCCGAGCCGGACGTGATCGAGGCCGTCCAGGAAGCGGCCGCCGACGGGACGACGTTCGGGGTCCCGACGGAACGCGAGGTCGAGTTGGCCGAGGAGATCGTTGACGCGATCTCGTCGGTGGAGAAGGTCAGGCTCGTGTCTTCGGGAACGGAAGCGGCGATGTCGGCCGTTCGCCTGGCGCGGGCCTGTACGAGCCGGGACCGCATCCTCAAGTTCGAGGGCTGCTACCACGGGCATGCGGACGCGCTGCTCGCGAGCGCGGGCTCGGGCCTCGCGACGCTCGGCATTCCGTCTAGCCCGGGCGTCCCGGCCGGGGCGGCGGGCGACACCGTCGTGTGCGCCTACAACGACGTCGATGCCGCCGCCGCGGCCGTCGAGCGCTACGGCGAGGGGCTCGCGGCGGTGCTCGTCGAGCCCGTGGCCGGGAACATGGGTGTCGTCCCGCCGGCGCTGGGGTTCCTGGAGGCGCTGCGGGCGCTCTGCGACGCGTCCGGCGCGCTGCTCGTCTTCGACGAGGTGATCACGGGCTTCCGCGTCGCGCGCGGCGGCGCGCAGGAGCGCTACGGCGTCGTCCCCGACTTGACGATTCTCGGCAAGATCGCCGGCGGCGGCCTCCCGCTGGCGGCGTTCGGGGGCCGCGGAGAGGTGATGGAGCGCCTCGCCCCGAGCGGGCCCGTCTACCAAGCGGGGACCCTGTCGGGAAACCCGCTCGCGACCGCCGCGGGGCTCGTCGTCCTGCGGCGCCTCCGCGACCCGGACGTCTACGAGAGGCTCGAGGAAGCGGGCGCCCGCCTGGAGCGTGGCCTCCGCGAGGCGGCCGCCGGCGAGCCCGTCTGCGTGCAGCGCGTGGGCGCGATGGCGACCGTCTTCTTCCACGAGGGGGCGGTGCGCCACTTCGAGGACGCGAAGGCGAGCGACACGACGCGCTACGCCGCTTTCTTCCGCCACCTGCTCGAGCGGGGGGTGTACGTCGCGCCGTCGCAGTTCGAGGCCCTGTTCCTCTCGACCGCGCACGGGGAGGCCGAGATCGACCTCACGGTGGAGGCGACGCGCGAGTTCTTCGAGCTCGCGCGCTAGAAGTGGGGTCCTTGTGGGACACGATTGCGGAGGAAGCGGGGCGCGAGAGCCCGCTCTGGGCCGGGGCGCTGCGTCCGGAGGACGAGTGGGAGCGCTCACCTGTCTTCTCGCTCCTCGCGGAGGCGCGCTATGCGCTCGGCCTCGAGTCCATCTACGAGGGCTACCTTCTCCACTACGGGCGGCCGCGGCTCTTCGGCCCGTCCGACCGGGACACGGCCGTCCTGCTGGGCGACTACCTGTACGCGCACGGTCTGGTCCGCGTCGCCGGACCGGGCGAGGTCGAGGTGGTCGCCGACCTCGCCGAGCTGCTCTCCCTCTGCGCGCAGGTGCGGGCGGAGGGACGCGGGATGCCCCGGGACGGGGCGGCCTGGGCGGCGACGACGGCGCTCCTCGGTTCGGCGGACGGTCGCCTCGAGGAGGCGCGCTCGGCCCTCCGCGAGGCGGGCGACCCGGTGCCGCTCCTCGACCTGGCGGAGCGAGCGGCGGGCGCCGCCGTCGTCGGGCGCGCTCTCGCCCTGCACGGCGGTCGCGTGGATTAAGCTGACGGCGATGAGCGGGTTCTTGCTGGCACTCACGCTCGCGGCAGAGAAGACGCCTGCCGAGGAGGGCCGCGACGTCATCATCGTGATGCTCGTCGTCGGGCTCGTGTTCCTGAGCGTGATCGCCCTTGGTCAGCTCAGCCGCTGGCTGAGTCACCGCCGCCGCGGCCACTAAGCACCGGACCCGAAGAGCAAGGCTAACCACGTTCGACCGTAGCCCGCCCACGTTCGGGTGACCCGGCATGCGCCCGGCGAGCCACGTCCGGGGTCTGACCCCGGACAGCGCCGGACAAGCCTTGTCCTTTTCGGTCCCCGCCTTCACTTCCCCAAGGCGTGATCGCCGTTTTGACCCGCCGGCGCCGGTCTTGGGGCACCAGTCGGCTGTCCTCTTTGGCCAGGTCCGGGGTCTGACCCCGGGCGTGGCCAATGGCGACACGCCGAAGGGAACTCGCGCTCGGCCGTGGCCGCCCCAGTTAGACTCGAAGCGTGGCGCCCGCGCGCGACCTGCGCTCCTGGATCGACCTGCTGCGGCGGGAGGGCGAGCTGGTCGAGATCCAGGCCGAGGTCGACCCGTACCTGGAGATCACGGAGATCACCGATCGCACGGTGAAGGCGGGCGGGCCGGCGCTCCTCTTCCAGAAGGTCAAGGGCTCCGAGCGGCCGCTCCTCATCAACCAGTTCGGGACGGAGCGGCGCATGTGCCTCGCCCTCGGCGAGCCGAGCCTGGACGCGGTGGCGCAGAAGCTCCAGGACGTGCTCGAGATGCAGCCCCCGCAGGGGCTCGTGGAGAAGGTGAAGGGGCTCGGCAAGCTCAAGCGGCTCGCCGACTCGATTCCGAAGACCGTCGGGCACGGCGTCTGTCAGGAGCTCGTGCTCGAGCCTGATCTCGACCTGCTCCCGATCCAGCACTGCTGGCCCGGCGACCCGGCGCCCTTCGTCACGCTGCCGGCGGTGATCACGAAGGATCCGCGGACGGGCGGCCGGAACGTGGGCATGTAC
>JBOHAJ010000222.1:0-2118 GCA_050697715.1 Gaiellaceae bacterium | reverse complement strand
GGAGAACGGCGCAGAGACGACCGCGACGCCCTCAGCACCGAGCTTGCCCCCCACCGTGGCCACGGCCATCCCGCCCAGGCTCGCGCCCACGAGGACGACGCTCTCGGCGCCGCGGTCGCGGACGAAGGCGACCGCCGCCTCGAGGTCGACGGGCGCCGAGGCCGGCGCAGAGGTCCCGCCGGAGTCGCCGTGGCCGCGGAAGTCGAACGCGAGGACGGTGCGGCCGCCCCCTGCAAGCTCCTCCGCGACCGTCGCCCAGTCCTCTCCGCTTCCGCCCGCCATGTGCGCGAGCACCACGGCCCGCGAACCCTCTCCCCGTAGGGTTCCGGAGAGCTCCACGCCGTCGCTCGTCCGGAAGGTGACGGTGGCCGGCTCCTCCGCCCCAGTTTCGGTAGTCGGCTCCTCGGTAACCGTCGTTGCGACGGTCGGAGCCACCGCCGGCTGCTCGTCCTCCTCGTCGTCGCCTCCCGCACAGGCGACGAGCACGAGCGCGAGAGCGAAGGTCGGGAGGAGGCGCATCACGCGGGGGGCTCGAGACCGAGCTTGGCGAAGCGCGGAGCGAGGCTGACCTTCCGCCGCCACATGCCGGCCGTCAGGTCGCCGACCCGTTCCACGCGCCGGCGCATCGTCGCCAGCGTGAAGGCCTCCGGATCGCTATCCGGCACCTCCTCCCAGCGAAGCGGAGCCGAGGCGCGAGCGTCGGCCGTCGGGCGGATCGAGTAGGCCGAGGCGATCGTGCGATCGCGCGAGTTCTGGCCGTAATCCACGAAGACGCCCCGGCGGTCGGCAACCTTCCACGTCGTCGTGGCCACTTCCTGGTCGCCGATACGCCGCTCGACCTCCTGCGCGAGCGCCTTCGCGAGACGGCGCACCTCGGGGAAGCGAAGCTCCGGCCGAATCGGCACGAGGATGTGGAGGCCGGTCGCGCCCGACGTCTTGGGATAGCTCGGCAGCTCCAGCTCGTCCATCACCTCCCGCACCACGACGGCGATGGCACGCACCTGCTCCCAGGTGTTGCCCTCGCTCGGGTCGAGGTCGATGAGCAAGTAGTCGGGCCGCTCGATGTCGTCCACGCGCGAGTGCCAGGTGTGCAGGTCGATGCAGCCGAGGTTCACGATCCACGCAAGGCCGGCGGCGTCCGTGACGACAGGAAAGTCGGCCGTGCGGCCGTGGCGCGGGAAGACGATGCGAACCGTCTCGAGCCACGCGGGGTGTGGGATGGGAACGCGCTTCTGGTAGAAGAAGTCGCCCTCGACGCCGTTCGGGTAGCGAAGCATCTGCATGGGTCGCCGGCGGACGTGCGGGAGGACGCACTCGGCGACGTCCACGTAGTAGCGGATGAGGTCGCCCTTGGTCAGGCCCGCCCTGGGGAAGAAGACCTTGTCGAGGTTCGTGACCCGCAGCTCACGGCGGCCGACCCGCATGCGGAGAGGCTAGGGCACCGGCCGGGAGAGGGAAAGTTCCCCCTTCGGGGGGAAGCCGCCGCGCTCGGAGGGCGCCATCATCCTGCTTGCCGGCTCCCCTCACATATCCCCGGCGTCTGGCGAAACCCGCACTCGGGACATGCGGCTCCATACAACCCGAGGCGGGCTTCGTCATTTAAGGAGCCGGGCAGCCTGGTTGTTACCATGGCCGGGCCACGGAGAAGTGGCCGAGTGGCTGAAGGCGGCGCCCTGCTAAGGCGTTAGGGGGGTGATTTCCTCCCTCGAGGGTTCGAATCCCTCCTTCTCCGCTTCCGCACGAGGCTCGCACCGGAGGGGTGGCAGAGCGGACGAATGCGGCGGTCTCGAAAACCGTTATCCGTCGTTAGGCGGATCGAGGGTTCGAATCCCTCCCCCTCCGCCTTACCCCGAAAAAGCTTGTTCATGCGGTTTCTGGGCTGCCAGCGAATCCTCGGGAGCGCCTCGTCCGTGTCAGGATAGACAACGGCGCCAGAGATATCAGTTAGCAGATTGCAAACGGGTGCGGCGGTCACTTTGACCGCCGTGCGCGAGCGCTACCGGTTTACGGACGTTCGCACGCTGTCGGTCTCGCCCGGCTGCAGGAGCCCCGACTCGTAGGCGAGGACGACCGCCTGTACCCGATCGCGCAAGTTCAGCTTCTGGAGGATCCGAGATA
>JBOHAJ010000221.1:0-8420 GCA_050697715.1 Gaiellaceae bacterium | reverse complement strand
TCGACGACGCGGTAGATGAGCTGCGCGTGGCCGGCCTCGTCCTGCACCTTGGCCGTCAGCGCGAGCTTGCGCTGAAGTGTGGGCGCCCGCAGGATCCACTCCCGTTCGGGCAGCACGCCCATCAGTTCCGAGTTCCCGTGCATCTCGATGAACTTGACGAGCGCCTTTCGGTAGGCCTCGGGCATGGGATCGCCCGTCTCGACCTGGCCGCCCTCCTGGACGTACGCTCTCAGCTCCGCCTCGTTCATCATCCCTCCCAACCGAACGGTCGTTAGGTAAGAATCATACCGTGAGCCGGCGACAAGAGCTCTCGCGCCAAGCGGCGCGGCTATTCGCCCAGAAGGGCTACCACGGCACGTCGATCGGCGACCTCGCCGAGGCGATGGGCGTCAAGAAGGGCTCGCTCTACGCCCACATCCAGGGGAAGCAGGACCTTCTCTACGAGACGATGCGGGAGGGCGCCGCCGCCTTCCACGGTGCGCTCGACGAGATCCCCGAGAACCTTCCGGCCACGGAGAAGCTCCACCTGGCGCTCCGAGCCCATCTCCGTGTCGTCGCCGAGCAGCTCGAGATCTCGACCGTCTTCGTTCAGGAGTGGAGGTACCTCGAGGGCGAGCGCCGCGAGGAGGTGATCGAGGAGCGCCGCCGCTATGAGCAGCGCATCCGCGACCTCTTCCGCGAAGGCCGCGAGCAGGGAGAGCTGCGCTCCGACCTCGACGAGCCCGCCGCGGTGCTCGTCTTTCTTTCTGCGGCGAACTGGGCCTACACCTGGCTGCGCGAGGGAGGGGACACGGATGCGCTCGCCGACCGCTTCTTTACCCTCTTTCTGGATGGCATTCGCGGCTATTCGACGCCCGCGTAGCCGGTCTTGACAAGCAGGCGGCCTCGCCTCGAAGATGCTCACGCTCCCGAAAGGAGCAGCCGTCAGACGCGGGACGAGGGAGGGAAGGCATGCGACTAGGACCCCTGGTCTGTGCTGCCTCCGTTGCCCTCGCCGGGGCGTTGCTCGTACCGGGCGCGGCGGTGTCCGTCGTCCAGCACGAGCACGACGCGGCGGGGAACGAGGAGTTCGACAGCCGTACGGCCGTCAGAGCCCCGACGGCCGCCCAGCGCTTGCTCGCCAAGCGCCTGGGGGCGGCCGTCACCTGGAACCGGTTCGGGACGCCCGCCTCGCTGACCAGACACGGGCGGTATCTGGCGTCCGGGATCCAGGGAAGAAACGCCGTCGCGGCCGCACGAAGCTGGCTCGATGCGAACAGAGGGCTTCTCGGAGTGAGCTCGACGGCGAACCTCGTCCTCGACAAGGACACGAGGCTGAGCGGCAGCCGGGGCCACGCGGTCAACTTCCGCCAGGTCTTCGCCGGCCTCGTCGCCTCGGACGGAGGTCTGGTCACCGTGGGTCTCACCGGCTCGCCCGCGCGTGGCTGGAAGGTCACGTACGTGTCGTCGTCATTGACAAAGGACCGGGCGCTCGCAGGCGACGTGCGGCTTTCCGCTGCCGAGGCGTGGGTCCGGGCAGCCCGGAGTGTCGGTGGGCGTCATTCGGTCGCGGACATCCAGGCGACGAAACGCACCCGCGGCTGGGTGTACCTGCGCGTCGCCGGGGCGGACACGCTCCAGCAGGCGAGGCTCGTCGCCTTCCCCACCGTGCTCAGAGGCGTGGCGACTGCGTGGGAAACCCTGGTCGTCGAGAAGGCCGGAGCCCGCGCCTTCCGGGTCTTCGTGGACGCGCGGGACGGAGGAACCCTGGCCCGCTACGGCCTCGTGCACAACCTCGCCGCGGGCCTCGCGGTGCCCACGACGACGCCGTTCTCAGGGGAGCTTCCGAGCGTCGACGGCGGCTGCGACGACAGGAAGGGGCCGTTCACCGTGGGCGAGGGGATCCGGGCGCTGGACGTCTTCGCCAACGCCGACACGCCCGTCCAGGACATCGTCCTCAAGCTCTACCTCGGCACGACGCTCCTCGCGACCGCGGACACGAGCTTCACGCCGGAGGCCATCCACTACGAGCCTTCGGGCG
Organism: Gaiellaceae bacterium; assembly: GCA_050697715.1. Lineage (GTDB taxonomy): Bacteria > Actinomycetota > Thermoleophilia > Gaiellales > Gaiellaceae > DASQWP01. The sequence continues at coordinate 6,400 of JBOHAJ010000221.1, read as the reverse complement.
GCGTCCCGACGGGCGACTACCTCGTCGAGGTCTGCGAGTTCCCGGGCGGCGGTCCGCCCGCCGAGCCGCGGACGTACACCGGGACGTTCACGACCGATGACACGCCCCCGCTGGCCCCGTACCTGGCCCGTTGGCAGGCCTTCCCCGCCGACCCACCGCTCGCGGCGCTGGCCGCCGACCCGTGGGACAACTCGAGTGCAGACACGCGGGAGCTCTGGTGCTGGCGCCAGGGCGACGTGGACGACTGTGACCGCGTCGTCGGGAACCTGGCCTCGCGTGCTCCGTGGGACCACAGCCACGAGGCAAACGCGTCGACCCTGACGACGGTCGGAAACAACGCCGTGACCGCCTCCTCGTGGGCACACGCTCTCCTGCCCAGCGCGCCGCAGCACCGACCGACGAGTCCGGTGCGCGACTACTCCTTCCCGTGGACGAACGACTGGTTCACGCGCGATTGCAACCCCGGGACGCCGGAGCCCGGTGCGGCGTGGGACGACTCGGCGGCGGTCGTGAACGTCTTTGCCATGCACAACCGCCTGCACGACTGGGCCTACCTCCTCGGGTTCACCGAGCAGAACTGGAACGCCCAGGACACCAACTTCGGCCTCACCGAGCCACGGCGGGAGAACGACCCTCTGATCGGCAACGTCCAGGCCGGGGCGCTGGCAGGAGCGCGCGACAACGCGAACATGATCACGCTCCCGGACGGCACCTCGCCGATCACGAACATGTTCCTCTGGCAGCCGCTCGCCGCGGGCTTCTACGCCCCCTGCGTCGACGGGGACTACGACATGGGCGTCATCGCCCACGAGTTCACGCACCTGATCGAGAACCGCATGATCGGCAAGGGCGCGAGCCGCACCGGGCATCACGCCGGCGCGATGGGGGAGAGCCATGCCGACCTGACGGCGGTCGAGTACCTGAACGAGTACTCCTTCGTGCCGACGGGCGACGAGAACCGGTTCGCGATCGGCACGTACGCCACGGGGAACAAGGTGCGGGCGATCCGGAACTACGGCATGAACTTCCCGGTGACGGGCGCCGCCCCGGAGCCCGGCCAGCAGCTCACGGTCAACGCGCTGAACTTCAGCGACATGGGCTATGACGTCACCGGCCCGCAGGTGCACGCGGACGGCGAGATCTGGAGCAAGACGAACTTCGCCGTCCGGCAGGCGCTGGTCGCGAAGTACAACGCCGCCTATCCGGCGGCGGACGCCGAGCTCCAGGAGGCCTGTGCCGAGGGCGAGCTGCCGCCGCAGAGCTGCCCGGGCAACCGGCGCTGGATCCAGCTCGTGTTCGACTCGTACCTGCTCATGCCGACCGATCCGTCCATGCTGCAAGCCCGCGACGCCCAGCTGGCGGCCGACCTCATGCGCTTCGGCGGCGCGAACCAGAACGAGCTCTGGCTCGCGTTCGCGCGCCGCGGCTTCGGTACGAACGCATCGAGCTCGAACACGACGGCGAACACCGACACGGATCCGACACCGGACTTCGAGCCGGTCGGGACGACCCCGGCGGAGGTCACGTTCGTCGCGATGACCCGCACGGGCGGCACGCTCCTCCCGGCGCGGGTCTTCGTCGGCCATTACGAGGGCCGGGTATCCCCGATCGCGGACACCGACCCGGCGACTTCCGGGGGCAACCTCGACGAAGCGGCGAGGTTCGCGCCCGGTACGTACGAGTTCGTCGCGACCTCGCCTGGCTTCGGCCACGTTCGCTTCAGGCAGACGTTCAGGTCGGGGCAGGTAAGGACCGTGACCATCCGGTTCCCGGCGAACTGGGCCTCGAAGAGCCGCGGCGCGACGGCGAGCGGCGACACGAGCGGAGCAAGCTCCGCGGCCCAGGCGGCTCAGCTCATGAACCTGATCGACGACACCGAGGCCACGAACTGGACGACTGCGGGCGCGATCGACTCCGGCAGCCTGTCCGTGGACGGGAAGCAGGTCACCGTCGACCTCGCCGGCACGTCCGCGCAGCCGATCCGGCACGTCCAGGTGAGCGCGATGCTGGGGCCCGGCCAGAACCGCTTCACCGCCCTGCGCGGGTTCGAGCTGTGGGCATGCGACGCAGGCGCGGGCGCCGACTGCTCGAGCGACGTCGCCTACGCGCCGGCCTACGCGAGCCCTGCGGACGCCTTCCCGGCCGATCCGCCGCGGCCCGTCGCGCCGCAACTGATCCTGCGGGCGTTCGACATCCCGGACACCGTGGCCACGCATCTGCGTCTCGTCGTGAGGACGAGCCAGTGCACGGGCGGGCCGGCGTTCCAGGGGGACCAGGACGCCGATCCGGCCAACGACGCCGACTGCGACTCGAACGTTCCGGCCACCGCGGCGTGGAGGTTCGTACGCGCGGCCGAGCTGCAGGCGTTCAGCACTGCGCCGCTCGTCACGTCCGTCGGGTAGGTCCGGGCCCTAGATGTTTGGCCGGTGATTGGGGTGCCGTCGGGGGCGGTCGAGACCAAAACGGTCGCCGTGATCGGCCGCAGCTCGTACCGGGCAGTACGTGCAAGGCCGAGCGCGGCGAGCGGCGCCGCGTCTCGGCCGTCAGCCGGCGGTGCCTGAATTGCCGGTCAAGCATCTAGGCTGGGCGCCCATGGCCCGGTCGGCGCTGATCGTCAACCCCTCCGCGAGCCGCGTGACGCCGGAGCTCACCCTCCGCGTCGAGCGGGAGCTGGCCGCCGCCGGGCCGGTGGAGACGATCCTCACCGAGCGACCCCGCCACGCGGCGGAGCTGGCGGCGGAGGCGTGCCGCACTTACAAACGGATCTACGTGCTCTCCGGGGACGGGGGGTACAACGAGGTGGTCAACGGGATCGAGGAGGACGTCCCCGTAGGCTTTGTCCCGGGCGGTTCCACGAGCGTGCTGCCGCGGGCCCTCGGCCTCCCACGCGACCCGGTGGAGTGCGCGCGCCTGCTCGCCGGATCGGGAGAGCGGCGGATCTCGCTCGGCCGCGTGAACGGCCGCCGCTTTACCTTCTCCGCGGGCTTGGGCCTGGACGCCGAGCTCGTGCGGTACGTGGACGCAATCGGCCGCGCCGGCGGGAAGCGCGCGAGCGATCTCGCCTTCGCGCGCACGTTCCTCGGCATCCTCGCGCGCCGCCTGGGGCGCTTCGCCCCTGCGATGACCGTCCTCGGGCTGGAGCGGGTCGCCTTCGCGCTCGTCGCCAACTGCGATCCCTACACCTACCTCGGGCGGGTGCCCCTGCGCGTCGCGCCGGACGCCCGCTTCGAGCTCGGGCTGGACCTCGTCGCCCCGCGCGCGCTCGAGCCCTGGCTCTTGCCTCAGGTCGGACGCTGGCTGCTGACGGGAAAGGGACAGACCGTCTCCCGTCACGTCCTCTACCTCCACGACCTCGACGAGGTGTTCGTCGAGTGCGACCGGCCGACGCCGCTCCAGGTGGACGGCGAGGACCTCGGCGACATCACCGGGGCGCGGTTCAAGGCCGAGCGGGGCGCGCTGAGGGTCCTCGTCGGGGGATAATCACGGCATGGCCCAGGTAGTTCCGGCGGAGCGCGACCTGCGCCGGGTCATCGGCGACGGGGAGCTCGTCCCCGACGGGGAGGTGGAGGGGCTCGACGAGAGCGGCCTCCTCGACCTCTACCGCAACCTGGTGCTCCTGCGGACGTACGACGAGCGGTCGCTCGTCTACCACCGCCAGGGCCGGATCGGGACGTACGCGATCTTCTGGGGCCACGAGGCGATGCAGGCAGGCTCCGCCTTCGCGCTCGAGGACGGGGACTGGATCTTCCCCTCCTACCGCGAGTCGGCGATCGGACTCCTGCGCGGCATGCCGCCGGAGACCGTGCTCTCCTGGTGGCGTGGCCATCCGGCGGGGTGGTGGGACCCGCGCGAGTACCGCCTGGCGTCCATCACGGTCCCGATCGCCACGCACGTCCCGCACGCGGCCGGGTTCGCTTGGGGTTGCCGGCTGAAGGGACAGCGGACGTGCACGATCGCGTACTTCGGTGACGGCGCGACTTCCGAGGGCGCCTTCCACGAGGGCGCGAACTTCGCCGCCGTCATGCGGGCGCCGCTCGTGCTTCTCTGCAACAACAACGGGTGGGCGATCTCCACCCCGGTGTCGGCGCAGACGGCCGCCGAGACCCTGGCGGACAAAGCGGTCGGTTACGGAATGCCGGGCGTGCGCGTGGACGGAGGCGACGTCCTCGCCGTCTACGAGGCCACCGCCGAAGCGGTCGCGCGGGCGAGGGCGGGCGAGGGCCCGACCTTCGTGGAGGCCGTCACCTACCGCTGCGCGCCACATGCGACCGCGGACGACCCGAGCGCGTACATCGACCCGGAACGGGTCGAGGAGGAGCGGCGAAACGAGTGCGTCGGCCGCTACGCGCGCTACCTGCGCCGCCTCGGCGTCCTCGACGACGCGACGGCCGAGGCGGTCAAGGCAGAGGCGCTCGAGCGCATGAAGGCGGGGATCGCAGCCGCCGAGGCGCTACCGCCTCCCGATCCCGAGATCGTGTTCGCGCACGCCTACGTGAACCCGCCTCAGACCTTGCGCGATGGCTGAGCGGACACTCGTCGAAGCCGTCAACGACGCGCTCCGCACGGAGATGGAGCGGGACGGCGCCGTCATGGTCCTGGGCGAGGACGTCGGGCGCGCCGGCGGCGTCTTCAGGGCAACGGCCGGGCTGCGTGACCGCTTCGGCCCCGACCGCTGCGTGGACACGCCGCTCGCCGAGGCGGGGATCCTCGGCGCGGCCGTGGGGCTGGCGATGGCCGGGTGGCGGCCGGTCTGCGAGATGCAGTACGAGTCGTTCAGCTACCCCTGTCTCGACCAGCTCATCTGCCACGTCGGCCGCTACCGCTGGCGCACGGGCGGGGAGATGGAGTTCCCGATCACGGTGCGGATGCCGACCGGCGGCGGGGTGCGCGCCCCCGAGCTGCACGAGGACTCCCCGGAGGCGTACTACGCGCACACGCCGGGCGTGAAGGTGGCGATCCCCTCGACGCCGGCGGACGCGAAGGGGCTCCTCGCGGCGGCGATCCGCGACCCCGACCCCGTCGTCGTCCTCGAGCCGAAGCTTCTCTACCGCAGCCCGCGCGGCGAGGTGCCCGAGGGCGAGCACGTGGTCCCGCTCGGGAAGGCGCGCGTGGTGCAGCCGGGCGATGACCTGACCGTGATCGCCTGGGGTTCGATGGTCCACGTTGCGCTCGAGGCGGCCGGCGAGATTCCCGCCAGTGTCGAGATACTCGACGTTCGCAGCCTGAAGCCGCTCGACGAGGAGACGATCCTCAGCTCGGTCGGCAAGACGGGCAGGGTCGTGATCGTCCAGGAGGCGCCGCGCGTCGCCGGCTTCGGCGCGGAGATCGCCGCCGTCATCGCGGAGAAGGCGATCCTCGACCTGCGCGCGCCCGTCCTGCGCGTGACCGGATACGACGTGCCCTTCCCCTACTGGTCGGTGGAGAACGAGTACCTGCCCTCGGCCGCGCGCGTCGCCGCCGCCGCCCGCAGCGCGCTGGAGTTCTAGGAGTGGCGTACGAGCTCAGGCTTCCCGACCTGGGGGAGGGCGTCGCGGAGGGCGAGATCGCGCGCTGGCTCGTCGAGGTGGGGCAGATCGTCGAGGAGGACGATCCGCTGCTCGAGGTGCAAACCGACAAGACGACCGTCGAGATCCCCTCCCCGGCGGCTGGGACCGTGGCGCGCATCCTCGTGGGCGAGGGTGAGCTGGTTCCGGTCGGGACACCGCTCGTTGTAATCGGCGAAGGTGCGGTCGCACCTTCGCCGAAGAAGGTGCAGGCAACGCCTCTCGTTCGACGCTTGGCGGCCGAGCTAGGAGTCGACGTGGAATCGGTCACGGGCTCGGGGCCCGGGGGGCGGATCACCGAGGACGACGTGAGAGGCGCCGCCGTCCCGCGAGCAGGCGAGCGGCGTGAGCCGTTGCGCGGAGTGAGGCGGCAGATCGCCCGTCACCTCGCGACGGCTCACCGCGAGGTGCCCGCGGTGACGGTCGTGGAGGAGTGCGATTTCACCGAGCTCGCCCGCGTGCGCGGCGAACGCTCCTACCTCGCGTACCTTCTCCAGGCGGCCGTCGCGGGTCTCAGCGAGGTGCCGGAGCTGAACGCCACGCTCGCCGGCGAGGAGATCGTCTACTGGGAGCGCTACGACCTCGGTGTCGCCGTGCAGACGGACGAGGGGCTGGTCGTCCCGGTCCTGCGCGGCGCCGACGAGCGCTCGCTGGACGAGCTCGAGGCGGAGGCGGGGCGTCTCGCCGAGGGCGCCCGCGCCGGGTCGCTCCGGCCGGAGGAGCTCCGCGGCTCCACCTTCACGGTCACGAGCGCCGGGCGCCTCGGAGGCCTCTTCGCCACCCCGCTCGTCAACCACCCGGAGGTCGGCATCCTCGGCCTCCACCGGATTGCACCCCGCCCCGCCGTGCATCAGGGC
>JBOHAJ010000220.1:0-6963 GCA_050697715.1 Gaiellaceae bacterium | reverse complement strand
GGTCCTCGCGGCGGAGGGGCTCCGACGCGGCGGCGAGGGTCGCCAGGACGGTCGACGCCGGGTCGCCCCGCTCCAGGAGAGCAAGCCGCTCGGCGGACGTCCGGCGCGGCGGCGCCGGGTCGAGGACCACGCCCCCGCCGAGCGTCGTCCGGTCGCGGAGCACGACGCGGTCTCCCCGCGCGGCCGCCGCGGGCGAGGCGAGCCGAAGCTGCGCGTGGCGCTCGCCGATGCGGACGACCCGCCCGTAGTGCTCGGCCGTCCCGTGGTGGACGTGGAGGCGGGCGCCGTCCGGGATCTTCTCCAGCTCCTCCAGGGCGACGTCCAGCCGGTAGCTCACCGGGTAGGCGTCCCGCTCGACGAGGGCGTCGCCCCGGCGTAGCTGCGCCCGCTCGACTCCCGGGAGCGCGACCGCCACGCGTTGGCCGGCCTCTGCGCGCTCGATGGGGCGATCGTGCACCTGGACGCTCCGCACGCGCGCGTCGAGCCCGGCGGGCTCCGCGCGAAGGACGTCACCCTCGCCGATCGCGCCCGACCACAGCGTCCCCGTGACGACGGTGCCGATCCCTCGCAGGGTGAAAACGCGGTCGACGAAGAGCCGTGTGGGACGGAGCGGCGCGCGCTGGTCGACGCGGGCGGCCGTCTCCGCGAGCGCCGCGCGCAGGTCGTCCAGCCCCTCGCCCGTCACGGCACTCGTGGCCACCACGGGGGCGTCGGGGACGAGCTCGCGTGCCTCCTCGAGCGCCAGCTCGCGCGTCTCCTCGTCCACCGCGTCGGCCTTCGTGACGGCGACCACGCCGTGCTCGATCCCGAGCAGGCGGACGATGGCCAGGTGCTCGTGCGTCTGCGGTCGCGCCCCCTCCGCTGCGTCCACGACGAGAAGGAAGAGGTCGATACCGGTCGCGCCCGCCACCATGTTGCGGACGAAGCGCTCGTGCCCCGGCACGTCCACGATCGACAGCCGCTGCCCGTCCCCGAGCTCGAGGGGGGCGTAGCCGAGGTCGATCGAGATGCCGCGCTTGCGCTCCTCCGGGAGCCGGTCGGTGTCCTTTCCCGTCAGCGCCCGGACGAGCCAGGTCTTGCCGTGGTCGATGTGGCCCGCCGTCCCGACGGTCAGCGGCACGCTCGCACGGCCTCCGCTGCCTCCTCGATCTCCGCGTCCGCAAGCGTGCGACAGTCGAGCAGGAGCCGGTCGTCGCGGATGATCCCGATGACGGGCGGCTCGGCGTGGCGGAGCGGCTCGGCCAGGTCGACCTCGAGCGCGCAGGCGTAGCTCGGGATCTCCGCCGTGGGGAGAGCGCCCCCGCCCGAGCGGGCGACCGTCTTCTCCACCCTGCCCCCGGTGAGCTCCGCGAGGCGCTCGGCCCGGGCTCGCACCGTCTCGGGCGCCGCGTCGAGCATGCGCAGCACGGGGAGATCGCGGCTGCCCGCTCGGTAGGTCGCGAGCGTTCCCTCCAGCGCCGCGAGCGTGAGCTTGTCGGCGCGGAGGGCCCGTTGGAGCGGGTGGCGGCGCATCCGCTCGACGAGGTCGGCGCGGCCCACCGCGATCCCGGCCTGCGGGCCGCCGAGAAGCTTGTCCCCGGAGAAGGTGACGACGTGGCCGCCGGCCTCCACGCTTGCCTGCGCGGTGGGCTCGTCGCCGAGGGCGACCAGCGCTCCCGAGCCGAGGTCGTCCACGAGCACGAGCCCCTGGCGCTCGGCGAGGCGGGCGAGATCGCGGATCCGCGGCTGCTCGGTGAAGCCGACGATGCGGAAGTTCGACTGGTGGACGCGCAGGAGCACTGCCGTGCGTTCGGTGACCGCGCGCTCGTAGTCCGCGAGGCGCGTCCGGTTCGTCGTCCCGACCTCGACGAGCTGCGCTCCCGACCGCGCGAGCACCTCGGGAATGCGGAAGCCGTCGCCGATCTCGACCAGCTCTCCGCGCGAGACGAGCACTTCTCGCCCCTCCGCGAGCGCGGCGAGGGCGAGCAGGACGGCGGCCGCGTTGTTGTTGACGACAAGGGCCGCCTCGGCGCCGGTCAGCTCCCGCAGGGCGACGGCGACGTGGTCCTGGCGCGAGCCGCGCGCGCCCGCCTCGAGGTCGTACTCGAGGTTCGAGTAGCCGACGGCGACCTCGCGCACGCGCTCGAGGGCGGCGTCGGCCAGCGGTGCCCGGCCGAGGTTGGTGTGCACCACGACGCCCGTGGCGTTGAGGACGCGGCGAATCCGCGGACGCGAACGGGAGTCCAACTCGTACACCACCCGAGCGACCATGTCTCCAGGCTCGTATCCGGCCCGAATCTCTTCGCGCGCGCGCGCGAGGGCGGCGCGCGCGGCCGCGAGCACGAGCGGGCGCCCGTGGCTCTGGACGTGGTCACGCAGCTCCTCGTGGGCCAGGAGGCTGTCGACCGAGGGCAGCTCGCGAAGGGGATTCCGTCCGGCCACGAGGGGAATGATACGGCTCGTGTTAATCGCTAATCTCAGGGCTCCTTGACGGCGCTGACGGCCATCCTCACGCGTCCGATTCGCCGGCTCGGCCCCGTCAGCGCGGCCGCGCTCGTGCTCGCTCTGCTCCTCACGGCGGCGGGCGCAGTCGTGTTCGCCCGGGCGATGACTCTGCGTGAAGCGGTCCTCCCGGGCGTGCGGGTGGCCGGCGTGGACCTCGGCGGGCTCTCACGGGAGGACGCTCGGGCTCGCCTCGCCCGCGAGCTCGGCCCGCGCCTCGCCGCCCCGGTCACCGTGGAGGTGGCCGACGGGACGTTCATGGCGCGGCCCGACCGGGTGTGGGCCCTCGACGTCGCCGCGACCGAGGAACGGGCGTTCGAGGCCGGCCGCGAGTCGCTAGTTTCCCGTCTCGGGGCGGTCGCCGCGCCTTTCGTGTACGAACAGGACGTCGAGCCCGTGCTCCGCCTCCAGCCCGCGGAGCGCAGCGACGTGGGCCGAACGCTGCGCAAGCTCACGCTGCGTCCGGTCGATGCGCAAGCTCGCCTGGAGGGGCTCGAGCCGGTCGTCGTCCCCGCGCGGGAGGGCACGACGGTCGAGCTCGATCCGTTTCTCGCGTCGCTCCAGGCAGCCGCGCTCGGTGGCCAGGGCAGGCTTGCCGCAACCGTCGAGAGCGTGCCCGCGGCGATCACGACCGCCGAGGCCGAGGAAGCGGCGCGGCTGGCGCAGTCGATCGTCGTCGCCCCCGTAAACGTGAGGTTCAAGCGCGAGCGCGTCGGCGGGCTCCAGCCGCGTCTGCTCGCGGAGCTCATCCGCTTCGAGGTCGGCAACGGCTCGCTTGACGTGAGGCTCGACCGGAAGGGGCTCGAACGGGTCCTCGCCCCGATGGTGAAGGCGAAGACGCGGCAGCCCGTCGACGCGGACTTCCGAGTCGTCGGGACGCGCGTGCGCGTCGTTTCCGCGCGTCCCGGCACGACTCTTGCGATCGCGAGCGCGCACGACGCCGTCCTCGCGGCCGGGCTCGAGCCCGTCGTGCGCGTCGCGACGGTGAGGTTGACGAAGCTCAGGGCCGACTTCACCACGCGAGAGGCGAAGGCGCTCGGCATTCGTGAGCAGATCTCGACTTTCACGACCGACATGGGCGAGTCGTCGGCGAACCGGATCTGGAACGTCCACCTGCTCGGGGACTACATGGACGGGACGATCGTCAAGCCGGGCCAGGTCTTCTCCTACAACGATGAGGTCGGGCCACGAACGGCGGAGCGGGGCTTCCTCGAGGGCCAGATGATCTTCGGCGGCGTCCTCATCCCCTCCATCGGCGGCGGCGTCTGCCAGACGGCGACGACGATCTTCAACACCGCGTTCGAGGCCGGGCTCCCCATCCGGGAACGCCACAATCACTCGTTCTACATCAGCCACTACCCGATGGGTCGCGACGCGACCGTGTCGTGGGGCGGGCCCGACCTCGTCTTCCGGAACGACCTCGACAGCGCGATCCTCATCAAGGTTCGCTACACGGACTCCACCTTCACGGTCACGTTCTACGGGACGAAGCAGCGGCGCAAGATCGTCGCCACGACGAGCAGCCCGACGAGCTACACGTCGCCCCGGCTCCAGTACGCGGTCGACCCCTCGGCCCCTCCAGGCTCCGTGACGACCACGGCGGCAGGTGGCCCCGGCTTCTACGTCACCGTGCACCGGAAGGTGTACGAGCAGGGGAAGCTCATCCGCAAGGACGACTTCCCGACGACCTACGTGCCGCAGAATCCCACCGCCATCTACGGCCCGGGCAAGACCCCGCCCGGCCCGTACTTCATCCTCCCTACAACCTAACGGTCGCTTAGACTGCCGCCGGCATGAGGCCCGAGGCGGCGACCCTCCGGTGGGCTTTTTTCCCTGGTACGGGGCTCATCACCGACGTGCTCCTGGTGCTCGGCGGCGGCGGCTTCGTCGCCCTTGCGGCCCAGGTCACCTTCGACATCCCCGGCACGCCCGTCCCGATCACGGGCCAGACCTTCGCCGTCCTGCTCGTGGGCGCGACGCTCGGTGCCCTGCTCGGGCTGGCGAGCCTGGGCCTCTACCTCTTCGTCGGCGCCCTCGGCGCGCCGATCTACGCCGACGGGAACCACGGCTGGGAGATTCTCAGCGGCCCGACGGGCGGCTACATCGTCGGGTTCGTCCTGGCGGCGGGGGTGATCGGCTGGCTCGCGCAGCGGCGCTGGGACCGCCGCTTCTCCTCGGCCGTGGCCGCCATGCTCACCGGGAACGTCATCATCTACCTGGTCGGGCTGCCCTGGCTTGCGGAAGACCTGGATCTCGGCTTCACGGAGACGATGGAGCTCGGGCTCGCTCCCTTCGTCGTCGGCGATCTGCTCAAGCTCTACCTCGCCGGCGCGCTCTTGCCAGGCGCGTGGCGCCTGGTCGAGAACCTGCGCAGATAGCGCTTACTGAGCGTCAGCCTTTGCAGGGGCGGTGGGCGTCTCGGCGCACCTCCGCTCCCAGCAGGCCACGACGGTCGCCACGACCTCGGCCGGGTCGTCGGTCACGAAGAGCATCTCCTCGTCTTCGGCGGAGATCATTCCGCCGGCGAGAAGCCGCTCCTGGATCCAGTCCGTCAGCCCGCGCCAGTAGTCCGAGTCGAAGATGACAACGGGGAAGTCGGAGATCTTTCCCGTCTGGATGAGGGTGAGCGCCTCGAAGAGCTCGTCGAGGGTGCCGAAGCCGCCCGGGAAGATCACAAACCCCTCGGCCGCCTTCACGAACATCGTCTTGCGCACGTAGAAGTGGTCGAAGGTGAGGCTGACGTCCAGGTAGCGATTCGACTCCTGCTCGTGGGGCAGGACGATGTTGAAACCGACGGAGAGCCCGCCGCCCTCCCTGGCGCCGCGGTTCGCGGCCTCCATGACACCGGGGCCGCCGCCCGTCACCACCGCGAAGCCCGCCTCGGCGAAGCGCTTGCCTACGTCCCGGGCTGCTCGGTAGGCCGGGTGCTCCTCGGTCACGCGCGCCGAGCCGAACAGCGTCACCGCCGGCTCGGGCAAGTCGGCGACCGTTTCGAAGCCCGTGAGGAACTCGTCGGCGATCCGGCGGACTTGCAGGCGCTCGGCGCCGTCGTCCTTCTGGAGGATGCGCCGGTCCTCCACGACTGTTAAAAGTGTCGCTCGATGTGAGTTGCGCTCATGGCGAGCGCGAGCGCGACGGCCAGCCCGACGTAGGTCACGCCAACGACCACCCGCTGCCACGGGGCGACGCGGTAGTACTCGGCCGTTCCCGGATCCCTCCGGTGCCGCCAGCGGTTCCACACCTCGAGGCCGCCGATGACGAGGATGAGAATGAGGATCGGGTTCGGCGCGATGAAGACGAGCCCGAGCAGCCCCGCGAGGCCCACCGCCCAGAGCGCCGGATGGAGCGCCGCCACGGCGCGCCCGCCGTCGAGCGGGGCGACCGGCAGCAGGTTGAAGAGGTTGAGGAGAAAGCCCGTGAATGCGAGCGCGACGAGGAGCTCCGAATCGAGCGCCTCCCCCGCGACCCAGACGCCGAGGGCTCCCACGCTGCCGAGGATCGGCCCGGCGAGCGCGACCTGCGCCTCCTTCCAGACGTTGTGCGGCATCTGCTTCATCCCGACGACCGCGCCGAAGAAGGGGATGAAGAGCGGGGCCGAGGCGGGTATGCCCTGGCGGCGCAGCTCGAGCACGTGCCCCATCTCGTGCACGAGGAGGAGAAGGACGAAGCCGATCGCGAACTTCCAGCCCCAGACGTATGCGTAGGCCGCGACGGAGACGAGCATCGTCCCGGACGTGGCGAAGATCTTGAACTTGAAGAGCGCGAGCGCCGCTGCCTTGAACTTGAAGACGAGGTAGCCGAGCGCGGCGATCGGCGCCCAGAGCTTCTTCCCGAGCTCGCGCAAGCGGCCGCGCGGGTGGATCGGCTCGTAGTCGCGGACGGGCTCCGGCTCGTAGTAGCGGTACTCGGGGTCCTCCCTGGGCGAGAGCTGGCTCACGGACTCATGGTAGCCGTGGACGTCGCCGGCGCCTCCCTCGACAGGGTTGGCGCGACTCAGGAGCCGCGGCCGATCCACTCCTCGCCGCCTTCGTAGACCTCCTTCTTCCAGAGCGGCACCTGCTTCTTGAGCGTGTCGATCGCCTCCTTGCAGGCGGCGAGGGCGTGCTCGCGGTGCGCGGCGGAGACGGCGATGGCGACGCTCGTCTCGCCGATCCCGACACGTCCGACGCGGTGGGCCATCGCCACCTTCCTGGGAACGACCCGCATCGAGTCCCGCGGCCGCGTCGTCGTCCACCTCGAGTACGAGGCCTACGAGGGGATGGCCGAGAAGGTCATGGCCGAGATCGCCGCGGCCCTCGGGGCCCGCTACGACCTGTGCAAGGTCGCGATCACGCATCGCATCGGCCGCGTGGAGATCGGGGAGACGAGCGTCGCCATCGCGGTCTCCGCTCCGCATCGCGAGCACGCCCTCGCCGCCTGCAAGGAGGCCTTCGACTCGCTCAAGGTGGACGTCCCCCTCTGGAAGTAGGTGGTCTTCGAGGG
>JBOHAJ010000219.1:0-9970 GCA_050697715.1 Gaiellaceae bacterium | reverse complement strand
ACGTCGAGTAGGTGCGCATCCAGCCGGCCCCGCGCGCCGACGCCCGCGCCCGCGACGACGATCATCCCGTCCTGCGCGTGGTTCGCGTCGTCCGGGGACAAAAAGGGGTACAAAATCGGCGTCGCCGCGCCAGATCTGCCAACAAAAGGCCCTGCTTTGCAGGGCCTTTGTAGTAGCGGGGGCAGGATTTGAACCTGCGACCTCCGGGTTATGAGCCCGGCGAGCTACCTGACTGCTCCACCCCGCGTCGCGGCGTCAAGGATAGCATCCTTCCGATGCCCTGGTGGACGTGGATCGCGCTCGGCGTCTTCGCGCTCGCCGTCGTGGCGCTGGCGATCTTCGGCGTCTACGCGGCCGGGCGCATCAAGCGGCTGAAGGCCCAGGGCGAGGCGCTCACGGCCGTGCTCGACGAAGTCGCGCGTCGAGCGGAGGAGCTCGAGCGGCGCGCGGCGCACGCGAGCCAGCGGGCAGCCGAGGTAGAGCGTGCTCGCGCGGAGCTCGACGGCTCGCTCGAGCGGCTCTCCGTCCTCTCCTGGGCGCTGGGGGACGCACGCAAGGGCATCGCACGTCTGCGAGGGACGTACCTGCGAAAGTGACGCGCGTCGGCGTCGTCGACCTCGGCACGAACTCGACCCGGCTCCTCGTCGCGGACGTGGAGGACGGCGCTGTCCGCGAGCTCGACCGGCGGCTGACGATCACGCGCCTCGGCGAGGGCGTGGACGCGCGGCGGCTGCTCCTCCCGACCGCCGTCGCGAGGGTGCGCAACGTGCTGACCGACTACCGCCGCGTCATCGAGGATCTCTGCGCGAGGCGAACGCTCGCCTTCGCCACCAGCGCGATGAGGGACGCCGAGAACGGCGAGGCCTTCCTGGGCGAGATCGAGTGGAGCTACGGCTTCGCGACTCGCCTCCTCTCCGGTCGCGAGGAGGCGATCCTCACGTTCCGAGGCGTCGCGGCGGAGCGCGAGCCTCCGGAGGGCACGCTCGTCCTCGACGTGGGCGGCGGCTCGACGGAGCTGATCCTCGGCGGGCCCGACGGCATCGACTTCCACGAGAGCCTCGAGGTCGGGTGCGTGCGCCTGACCGAGCGCTTCCTCGCAGGCGATCCCCCCACGCGCGACCAGCTCCGGGCCGCGGCCTCCTTCGTGGGCGGGCTCCTCGCCGAGCGTGTCCCCGACCGTGGCGCCAAGCACGCGATCGGCGTCGCCGGCACGGTGACGACGCTGGCCACGGTCTCGCTGGGCCTGAACGAGGAGGATCCCGAGCTCGTGCACGGGCACCGGCTGAGCGTGGACTGGATCGCGGGCGAGGTCGAGCGCCTCGCGGCTCTGCCCGTGAACCGTATCCGCGAGGAGCGAGGCATCCACCCCGACCGCGCCCCGGTGATCGTCGCCGGCGCGCTCGTCGTGCGCGAGACGCTCGCGCACTTCGGCCTCGGCATACTGGAGGCGAGCGAGCACGACATCATGCACGGGGCCGCGCTCGAGGCTGCGGAGCTGCCCGAGCCGGTCGAGGGCGACGCGCCGCCGGGCGCCTACACCTGCTGCTGACTCGGCACGCTTTCGGCTCGGTCCGCGCGCCACACGCGCAAAACCCGGCGGTAGGCTGGAAGCTCTCGGTGGTGGACCGGGGTGGCCCCGATGCTTGACCGGCAATTCAGGCACCGCCGGCTGACGCCCGAGACGCGGCGCCGCTCGCCCCGCTCGGCCTTGCACGTACTACCCGCACGCGCTGCGGCCGATCCCGGCGACCGGCTTGGTCTCGACCGCCCCCGACGGAACCCCAATTACCGGCCAAGCATCTAGACGGGCTCGTTCGAGACGGGCTCCTCCCGGGGCTCGTCCTCGGCGAGGCGGCGCACGAGCCCTTCGCGCGGGAGGACGCCGAGCAGGCGCCCGCCCTCCGTGACGGCGAGTCGTTCGAGGCCCTCCTCCGCCATCAGATGGAGCGCCTCGTCGAGGGCCATGTCAGGCGGAACTGTCGTCACCTCGGGGTCGGCGACCTCGCCTGCCTTCAGCGCGCCGACGTCGCGCCCTTCCGCCACCGCGGCCACGATCGCGTCCTTCGTCACGCACCCGAGGAGGCGCTCGCCGTCGCCCACCACCAACACGCTCGAGACATGCGGCCTCGCCAGGAGCGCCGCCGCCTCCCGCGCCGGCGCCTCCGCGGCCAGCACGCGCGGATCGGTCACGAGCGCCTCGCGGACGATCACGGGTAGATCCCCCGCGCGGTGAGCGCGTCCGCAACCTCGCGGATGGAAAGGACGAGCGCGGCCCGCCGGAAGGGCAGCCGCTCGCCCTCGGACAGGGCCCAGACCCGGTCGAGGGCGCCCCGCATGAGATCGCCGAGCCGGGTGCGGATCTCCCCGGCGTCCCAAAAGAGCCGCTGGATGTCCTGCACCCACTCGAAGTAGGAGACGGCGACCCCGCCCGCGTTCGTGAGGATGTCGGGCAGGACGGGGATCCCCCGCTCGGCGAGGATCTCGTCCGCGTCGAGCGTCGTCGGCCCGTTGGCGCCCTCGGCAACGAGCCTGGCCGAGATCCGCCCGGCGTTCGCGTCCGTGAGCTGGTTCTCCGTCGCCGCGAGGACGAGCGCGTCGCAGGGGAGCTCGAGCAGCTCCGCGTTCGTCACCTCGCCGCTGCCGGGAAAGCCCGCCACCTCGCCGTGCTCCTTCCGCCAGGCGTCGAGGGCGCCGAGGTCGAGCCCGCGCGGGTCGTGGATCCCGCCGCCGATGTCCGAGACGGCTACCACCCGCGCGCCGCGCGCGTCGAGCTCGCGCGCGGCGACCCCTCCGACCTTCCCGTACCCCTGCACGACGCAGGTGGAGGCTCCCAGCGACCAGCCGAGCCGTCGCACCGCCTCCTCGACGACCATTACCACCCCGATCC
Organism: Gaiellaceae bacterium; assembly: GCA_050697715.1. Lineage (GTDB taxonomy): Bacteria > Actinomycetota > Thermoleophilia > Gaiellales > Gaiellaceae > DASQWP01. The sequence goes on along the minus strand of JBOHAJ010000219.1, from coordinate 7,083 downwards.
CGGTCGCCTCCGGCCGCAGGACCGACCCGCCTACGGAGAGGGGCTTACCGGTGACGATCTCCGGCACGGCGTGGCCGACCTGCATCGAGTACGTGTCCATCATCCAGGCCATCGTCTGCTCGTCGGTCGCCATGTCGGGCGCCGGGATGTCGCGCTCGGGGCCTATGACCGGCAGGAGCTCCTGGGTGAACCGGCGCGTGAGCCGCTCGAGCTCGCCGCGCGAGAGCGCCCGCGGATTGCAGCGGACACCGCCCTTCGCCCCGCCGTAGGGAAGGCGCAGGAGGGAGCACTTCCAGGTCATCCACATGGCGAGGGCGGCGCACTCGCCTAGGGTCACGGCCTCGTCGTAGCGGATGCCCCCCTTCGTCGGTCCGAGCACGCTCGAATGCTGCACGCGGTAGCCGGGATAGACCGCCACCGAGCCGTCGTCGAGCTTCACCGGGACGGCGGTGGAAAGGGCGCGCTCCGGGTAGCGGAGCACCTCGGCGACCCCTCCCGGAACGCCCGCACGGTCGACCACCTGGTCGAACTGGCCAACGGCCTGCCGGAAGAGGGGGTCGTCGAGCTCCGGCGGGAGATCGGAACGGCGCGCCGTCGCTGACTGGAGCTGTGCCACGGCCGCAGTCTAAGCGGCGCGCTCGACCAGGAGGGTCAGCCCCTCGAGCCCCCGTACGCGCACGCGCTCGCCCGGGTCGGCGCCCTCCGGGCAGCGCGCGCGCCAGAGCTCTCCCTGGATGCGCACCTGCCCCTCGGGGCGGCACGGAGAGACGACCTCGGCCGTCGCCCCGACGAGTGTCTCGGGGCCCATCTGGACGCGGCGCCGGCGTGAGAACCGGACCCAGAAGACGGTCTCGGCCACCTCGACGAGCGCCGCGGCGACCACGACCGGAATTGCCCAGACGTCCGGCAGGACGAAAACGGCGAGGAGAATCGCGGCGACGAGCAGCATCGCCGCGATTCTCCCAGCTCTAGGGTCCTAGCCTCCGATCAGCTCGAAGGCGATGGTCCTCGACCCCTGGACGATCGCGTCCACCTGCTCCACGGCCTTCGCCCGCACCCGCGGGGGCTCGCCGAGGCGGAGCCTGGCCGTGACCTGGTCGTTGCGCGGCACGCCCGAAAGCGTGCTCAGCAGCGTGTCGAAGGTCGCCGGCTCGCTCTCGCCGCACTCACCTTCGCCGTCCTCGAAGAAGCAGGGGATCTCGCCGAACAGAGAGCCGCCTCCCTGCACCTCGATGAAGCCGCTCCGTCGCGCGTTAGCCGGGACGCGCAGGAGGAGGTCGACGTTCACCGTCGAGGCCACATGCTGCGGCCTGAGCACCGCCCGGAGGAGGATCCTCCCGCCCGGCCGCCGGCGGACGAAGTCCTTCTTGACGAAGTCCCGCCCGTTCCAGACGAGCACCTTCGACAGCCGGTAGGCCTCGAACGCCTCCTCGACGTCCACCTTCGTCAAGTCGACGGAGGTGATGTGAATCGGCTCGGCCGTGAACGAGGAGAGGATGGAGACGAAGTCGCTCACCTCGAACACCGACTCGAACGAGATGTCGAAGGGAGACGCGTAGTGATTCGTGTGCGAGAGCTCCCACGGCACTCCACCCGCGCGCGTTCCCTCGATCGTCCAGTGCAGCTCCGAGTTCCCGGGCCCGATCCGGTCGATCGTCACGTCGATGTTCGTGAACGTGTGCTCGAACACGAGGAAGGGCAGGAACTCCTCGAGGACGACGTCGCTCTGACCGTCCCTCGCGTTCCCTCGGTCGAGATCGGTCACGGACGTCTGTACCGGAATCGTCGGCGGGGCGTCGCCGAGGTTTGCCCTGATGCCGGCGAGGCGGTCCTCCTTGACCGTGCCGGCGTTCTCGGCCACGTTCGCCAGCTTGAACGGGCTGGAGACGGGATCCTTGGCGATCGTGATCGCGTCGGCCGCCCGCGCGGCGAGCGTCGTGTTGCCCGTCCAGGTGAACGGGTGGCCGAACGCGACCGCCTGCCCGAGGCAGACGAACGTCGTCGTTCCGATGCCGGCGGCGGTGACGTCACCGAGCGAGAGCGCAGCCGCGAAGTTGCCTCCCGCCTCGAGGTCGGCGGCCGCGGCGGAGCTCGCAGACGCGGCAGCCCCGGCGTAGGGCACGAACGGGAGGTCCTGCCGGTCGATCGCCTGCTGGAGCCGCCGCATGCCGCGAGGGTTGAGGCCCGAGACGCTGAGCGGCGTCTTCAGACGCACGAGCGAGCCGATCGCGGCAGGGGCAACTCCGACCCGTGCCGCAACTCGCGCGCGGAGGGAGCGCGAGAGCGCAGTCCTCTCCGCTCCGGCGAGCCGTGCTGCGGCCCCGCCCGGATCGAGCAGGTCGTCCATGTCCTCGGCCGGCGTGAGCCCCGCGAGGTTCGACGGGCCGAAGGAGAAGCCGAAGGCGACCGCCCCGAGGAGCTCTTCCTCGCCGGACACGGGATCGTCCATGTAGACGGGCGAGCCCGAGGCTCCGAACCAGACGCCGCCTGCCTGGTCGAGCGGAGGTCCGGACAACTCGGCGATGACGACTTTGCGCCCGGGGCCGGGGAACCCGTCCAGGATGCCGAGCACCTCGGCGTCGAAGCTGACGGGGTTACAGCCCTGCACGACCGTGAGGCCGGTTCCCGTCATGCCGACGCTGACCTCATCCGTGGTCATGATCGTCGGGCACTCGCTCGGCTGCGCCGCGGCGACCGCCGTGCGGCCCGCAGGCGTCGCGGCCGCGACGGCGACCGCGAGCGTGACTGCGAGGAGCGTCGCGACGCCCCCCTTTGTGAATCCTCTCCTCATCTCCCTGCCTCCCGTGTCGCTCCTGCGCGGACGGACCGCGACGCCGTCGCCGCGCACGTTGTACGCGTTAGACACGTCCGCGGGTCCGAAAGTTCACGAGGGGATACCACCGCGGGCAAAAGCTGCCTGATCATCTCCCTCTCCTCGTGGGCCCCCGCCGAGCGCGAGGGCAGTTCCTGCAGGATGAACCCTCCTCACGCCGGTTTCTAGGCCTGCCTCCTGAACGAGTGATGACAGTTCGCTGACAGGTCGTTCATGCGGCGCCACCGAGGAGCCGACAAGTCGTACCGTCGATGAACGTTTTCTCATTTGGAGGTAATACCGATGCTGGTGCGCGGTCGCTGGCTTTTCATGGTTCTTGTCAGTCTCGTCGCTGTTCCTCTTGCCCTCGGCCTGACGGCTTGCGGCGGGTCAGAGGAGGCGGCGGCCGTCGACACATCCGACGCGACCGAGATCCACGCCAAGCTGGCCGAGTCGTCCGCCGGGGAGTACACGTTCACGCTCGACGCGGACTCGGCGCCGGCCGGAACTGTCCTCTTCGAGATCGAGAACCTCGGCGAGCTCCCGCACGAGTTCGAGGTGATCAAGACGGACGTGGGCGTCGACGACCTTCCCGTCGAGGCCGGCAAGGCGAATGCCGAGGCCGAGGGCGGCGAGGAGATCGGCGAGGTCGAGGACATCGAGCCCGGCGACAAGACGGAGCTGGCGGTCGAGCTCGAGGCCGGCAGCTACCTGATCCTCTGCAACCTGCCCGGCCATTATGAGCAGGGCATGGTCCTCGCGTTCACGGTGGAGTGAGGGGAGCCGAGCCGCCGGCCCGCTCGGGCCGGCGGCCGGCGCACTCCTGCTCCTCGCCGCGACGCTGCTACCCGGAGTCCGGGTCCACCGCATGCTCGTGGTCGCGAACGAGACGGTACGGTGAGGCGCTCCGCGACGAGATCCGTCGGCGCGCAGCGCGGTACGAGGCCGTCGAGGTGCTCGTCGTCTCGCCCGCCCTCAACTCACGGCTCCGGCGCTGGTTCTCGGACGAGGACGGCGCGCGGGTCAAGGCGCAGGCACGACTGGTCTCGTCCCTCACCACGCTGGCCGACGACGGGATCGTTGCCCTCGGCGAGATCGGCGACGCCGACCCGGTTCAGGCAATCGAGGACGCCCTGTGCACCTTCCGGGCGGACGAGCTGATCATCTCCACACATCCGGCGGGTCGCTCGAACTGGCTTGAGCGGCACGTCGTTCGGCGCGCGTTCGAGTGCTTCCGGCTTCCGATCACCCACGTGATCGTCGACCTCGAGGCCGAGAAAGCCGCGCGCGCGGGCCGGACGGGACAGATCTCCGCCTGATACAGGCGCAGAACTCGTTTCATAATGGGGCCTCGTCGTCGGCGTGCGATGGTCGGTGCTGAGGCTAGGACGCAGGGAGCGCCCATATCGGGTTCTTTAGAGCGCCGGCTCAGGAGCGCCGATTGCCGAGGTGGCAGTCGTGCGCGAGCGGAAGCCGCCGAGACGGACGCTGAAGCGGGTGCCCCGACCGACGTCGCTCTTGACCGCCACCGTGCCGCCGTGGGCCTCGACGATCGCCTTCACGATGGCGAGGCCGAGCCCCGTGCCCCCGTTCGTCCCGGCGCCGTTCCCGTTTCCGCCGTGACCGTTCCCATGACCGTTCCCGTTTCCGTTCCCCCGGTAGAAGCGATCGAAGATCCGGGGCAGCTCCTCCGGCGAGATTCCGACGCCGTTGTCCCAGACGTCGATCGCCGCCGTCTCCCCGGCGGCGCGGGCGCTCACGCAGATGACAGCGTCCTCCTCCGTGTACTTGACCGCGTTCTCGAGGAGGGCGTCGATCGCACTGCCGAGGCGCTCCTCGTCCGCAGGCAGGGTGCCGTCGACGGCGAGGTCGACGAGCCAGCGGCGCGAGGTGGCCGGGACGCGCCAGCGGTCGACCGAACGGGCGACGAGCGTGTGCAGATCCACCGGAGCGAGCGCGAGGAAGGACGGTTGCTCCGCGGCGGCGAGGATGAGCAGCCGGTCCGAGATTCTCGAGAGCCGCTCGAGCTCCTCGAGAACGACCTCGACGTCCGCGGCAGCCTGCCGGCCCACCGCCGTAGTGCGGAGGAGCTGCGCGTGGCCGCGCGCGATCGTGATCGGCGTGCGCAGCTCGTGCGAGGCGTTCTCAACGAACTCCTGCGTGCTCGCGGCCAGCCGGCCCGCGCGCTCGGCGGCTCCCTGGCGCCGCATCGCGTGGAGAGCCATGGCGAGGGTCACCCGCAGAGGCGTTGCGAGCGAGCTGTTCGAGATCGGGGGCTGCTCTCGACATCATCTCTCCATAGCAAAAGAGCCTTCGAAGCGTGAAAAGGTTGGGCTCCACACGACGGCCCTTGGACCATGGGCCTTTGGCACACGATCCGTGCCGCCACTGCCGCCACCCTCCTCCACCGACCCTCGTACTACCACGGTACGCGCAGCGGCCTGATGCTACCGCAGCGGTCGAACAGAGCACCCGATCTAAAAGGTCGATTTTCCAGGTATTTCTTGCGATGCCGGGGGCGAGATTCGAACTCGCACGCCCTTGCGGGCAGAGGATTTTAAGTCCCCCGCGTCTACCGTTCCGCCACCCCGGCGCGCGTAAGGCTACTGGTTGCTCGGCTGTAAGGCGTCGAGCGGGAATTCCTCGGGCGCGTCCCCCTGCGGGCCGCGGTAGCGGTCGAGGAACTCGTCGAACGCGGCCTCCTCGAACGCGCTGCACGTCATGAGGTGCGTCCAGGCCGTGACCGCGATCCTCCCCTCGAGCGCCGGCTTCTCCTCCTCGAGCTCGGGCGGGAGCGGGGCGACGACGAGCCCGCGTGGGTCGTCGCCGTACCAGTCCACGATCGCCCCCACGGTCGCCTCGGAGACGCCGCTGCCGTACTGGACGACGACGCCGCCGTGCTCGAGGTTGTGCACGAGCGCCGTCTGGTCGAGCGGCTGATCGTAGACGTTCCAGATCACCGGTGCGTCCGGCTGCGGGTAGTGCTCCCCGCTCGTGGGCGGCGTCGAGTTGTACTCGAAGCCCTCGCTGGGCTCGCTGATGTGGTTGCGCCCCTGGTCGGAGAATGACTGGAGCTTGCAGACCGTGGACTCCTCGATGGCTCCCGGGCCACCCAGCGCCATCGCGATGCCGACACCCGCCGCCGCGAGCACGATCACGCCCGCGAGCGCGACGAAGACCGTCCGCGTCCGGCGCGGATCGCGCGGTGCGTGGTACGGCTTCGGCGCCTGGACGGTGCGCGCTGGCGGAGCCGGAACCCGGCTCTTCTTCTTCTTGGCCACGAGCGAAAAAGGTATCAGGCGGTCGCGCGGGCACCGGTCCCGAAGAAGTCGGCGACCAGGCCGACGTCGTCCACGAGCGGGCACGCCGGCAGGGCCCCGAGGAAGCGCCGCCCGTAGCCTCGAGTGCGCACCCGCGGGTCGAGGATGGCCACGACACCGCGGTCGCAGTGGCCGCGAATCAGGCGACCGAAGCCTTGCCGCAGCTGGAGGACGGCGGACGGGAGCGCGTACTCAGCGAACCAGTCGCCGCCCTCGCCCGCGATGCGCTCGCAACGCGCCTCGACGAGCGGGTCGCCCGGCGCCGCGAACGGAAGCTTCTCGATCACGAGGAGGGAGAGCGACTCCCCCTGCACGTCCACCCCCTGCCAGAAGGTCGACGTGGCGAAGAGGACGGAGTCGACCTCGTCGCGGAAACGCTCGAGCAGCCGCTCCCGCGGCGCCTCGCCCTGTCGCAGCACGGGGAAGGGCAGCCGCGGGCCCGCGCGCTCGAGAAAGAAGGGCTGGACCTGTCGGCGCGCTCGGCGCACATCTTCATCGCGCGCACGCCGGCGAAGCTCGCCATGCTCCAGCCCGAGGATGTGTTCGAGCTGCTCGACCAGGCGAACCTTCCCGGCACGGTCGAGCAGCATCCCAACTGGCGCCGCAAGCTGCCGCTCGCGCTCGAGCGCTGGCGCTCCGACGCGCACGTTTCGGAGCTTCCCGGGATCATGGCGGAAAGAAGCGTGGCGAAAGGCGCGCCGCTCACGGTGCCGGTTGCGACTTATCGCCTGCAGTTTCACAAGCAGTTCCGCTTCGCGGATGCGATGGGATTGGTACCTTATCTCGCCAGCCTCGGCATCAGCCATCTCTACGCCTCGCCGTTCCTGAAAGCACGCCCCGGAAGCACGCACGGCTACGACGTCATCGATCACCGGCAGGTGAATCCGGAAATTGGGACTGAACGCGAACTAAATGAGCTGATACGCACGTTGAAGGACCACGGCCTGGGGA
>JBOHAJ010000218.1:0-3525 GCA_050697715.1 Gaiellaceae bacterium | reverse complement strand
CGGATGGTCAGTTCTACATCGCGATGAAGTACGTCGACGGGTGTGACCTCAAGGAGCTGATCAGGCGCGACGGGCGGCTCAGCATGGGACGCACCCTCTACATCCTCGAGCAGGCTGCCAGCGCCCTTGATGCAGCACACGAGCGCGATCTCATCCACCGTGACGTAAAGCCGGCGAACATCCTGATCGAGGAGCCCTCGGAGCGCGTCTTCCTGACCGACTTCGGGGTGGTCAAGCACACCGCCTCCCACGGCCTCACGAAGACGGGCTTCTTCGTCGGAACGGTCGACTACGCGGCTCCGGAGCAGATCGAGGGGCTGCCAGTCGACGCGCGCACCGACGTCTACGCGCTCGGCTGCGTCCTCTACGAGTGCCTCGCGGGTCGCGCCCCCTTCGACCGCGACGCCGAGGTCGCCGTGATGCACGCGCACCTCATGGACGACCCTCCGAGCCTGACGAGCGCCCGACCCGACCTTCCTAAGGATCTCAACCGTGTCATCGCGTCGGCGATGGCGAAAGCGAAAGACGAGCGGTACTCGACCTGTGAAGAGCTGGTCGAGGCCGCCCGTGCGGCCGCGCTCCAGCGCGGCACCGCGACCGCGCGGGAGCACGCTCCGGCGACGGGCCTGGTGGAGACAACCGCCGCCGCGGCAGCTCTGGAGCCCGAAGCACCTGCTGCCGGCGAGACGGGAGAGCCTCTCGTGAGTGAACCGGTCGAGGCCGAACCGGTCGCGGCGGAGACGGCTCAGGCCCCCCGTCCGACCGACGGCGGAGCCGGAGCGCCAGGGGCGAGGGCGGAGCGGGGCGGGGGCCGGAGGTTCCCACCCTGGCTCGTGGCGGTTCTCGCGGCTCTTGTCGCGGCTGCGGCATCCGCGGTGGTCGTCTTCCTCGCCACCCGGTCCGACGACTCGGGTGGGGGCGGCCAGGTCGCAACGGGCACGACGCAGACGGAAACGACCCCGACCACGACCGCTGCGACCGAACCTACGACCCTCGCAGCCGTCATCCACCCCCGCGCCTTCGAAGGGTGCGAGCTCCTTGAGCCTCCCGCAACGGGCGCAATCGAATCCATGGACTGCCTGCCTACGGCGGGCGCCCCCGTGGAGGCGTGGAGCGCTTCGATCTATCCCGACGAAGCGGCGCTCAGCCAGGCCTACGACGCTGCGTTCGCTGAGGCGCAGCAGCGAGCGCCCGGACTGACGCGCGACTCGGGTGGGTGTCCGAATCGGAGTGGAGAAGGCGCGTGGAGGCACAAGGACGGCACCGTGGACGCCGGTCGCGTCTTCTGTTACAAGGCCGCGGGAGATTCCGTCATCGGTTGGACCCACTTCAAGCTGAAGGGAAACGAACCCCAGCCTGATCACGTGGACTTCTTCGCGATCGCGCGCATCGGCGAGTTCTCGGACTTCGAGCTGCGGACCTGGTGGAACGTGTGGCACACGAAGCTCGGCAAGACGAGATGAGCCCTTTTCGAGCCAGCTCCTCTCCGTAACCGTCAGTCGAGCCGGCGCTCGCCGTCGAGTTGGCGGTCGAGGTTGTACCCGGCCGAGATGAGGGCGACGTGGGTGAACGCCTGCGGGAAGTTGCCCAGGGCCTCTCCCGACGGGCCGATCTCCTCGGCATAGAGGCCGAGGTGGTTGGCGTAGGTGAGCATCTTCTCGAACGTCAGGCGGGCCTCGTCCGTGCGTCCCGCTCGGGCGAGGCACTCCACGAACCAGAACGTGCACATCGAGAAGGTCCCCTCGCGCGGCCCGGCGAGGCCGTCCGAGGTTGCGAGCGCCGGGTCGTACCGGTACACGAGCGAGTCGGAGACGAGCTCGGCCTGCGTCTGCTCGAGCGTCGAGAGCATGCGCGGATCCGTCGGGCCGATGAACTTGACGAGCGGCATGAGGAGGTTCGACGCGTCGAGGGCGGTCGTGCCGTAGTGCTGGACGAAGGCGCGCCGCTCCGTCGAATAGCCGTGTCGCATGATGTCCTCGTGGATGGCGTCGCGCGTCGAGATCCAGCGCATGACGTCGCAGGGGAGGCCCCTTTGCTGGGCCAGGCGTAACGCGCGGTCGAAGGCGACCCAGCTCATCAGCTTCGAGTACACGAACTGCTGACGGCCTCCCCGGACCTCCCAGATTCCCTCGTCGGCCTCGTGCCAATGGTCGACCAGCCAGTCGATGACGCCGCGCAAGGCGAGCCAGAGGTCGTAGGAGATGGGCGAGCCGTACCTGTCGAAGAGGTAGACGGAGTCCACGAGCTCGCCGTAGATGTCGAGCTGGACCTGGTCGTGGGCCGCGTTCCCGATCCTGACCGGCTTGGAGTCGAGGTAGCCGGCGAGGTGGTCGAGCGTCTCTTCGGTCAGCGTCGACCGGCCGTCGATGCCGTACATGATCTGAAGGGGGCCGAGCGGCCCGGGGATTTGTTCCCGCTCTTGCGCCCGCGCTTCGAGCCAGCCCATGAACGCCTCGGCCTCCTCCGTGAAGCCGAGGCTGAGCAGAGCGTAGAGCGTGAACGCCGCGTCTCGCACCCACGTGTAGCGGTAATCCCAGTTGCGCGTGCCGCCGATGACTTCCGGAAGGCTCGTGGTCGGGGCGGCGACGATCGCGCCCGTGGGCCTGAAGGTGAGGAGCTTCAGCGCGAGGGCAGACCGATGGACCATCTCGCGCCACCGCCCGCGGTAGTTCGACTTGCCGAGCCAGCGGCGCCAGTAACGGACCGTCTCGGCGAACTCCGCCGTCGCGTCACCGGGCTCGCGTATGTGAACGGTCGTCGAGCCCTGCGGGAGCTGCTCGAGCACGAACGTGACCGTCTGACCTGCCGAAAGGGTGAAGTCGGCCCAGACTCCGCGCTCGCTGCGCTCGAGGGGAACCGGCGAGGCGAGCGAGAGCGCGAGCCCCTTCGAATGCAGCAGCGCCCCGTGCTCCACGATGAGCGTCTCGTGCGCCGCCCGCGCGTAGTCGAACGCCGGCTCGCATTCCATCCGGACCCGCAGCGTTCCGCTCACCCCGAGCACGCGACGGATGAGCCGGTGGCGTTGCCGTTCGCTCGGCTCCGACTGGATCGGCATGAAGTCCTGCACCTCGCAGACGCCGTCGGCGTCGAGGAAGCGGGTTATGAGGACGTTGGTGTCCGGGAAATAGAGCTGCTTGTGCGCGCTCGCGCGCTCGCGGACGGCTGCCGAGACCCGCCGCCGAAGCAGGGTGGCGTCGCTGCTCGCGTGCTCGATCGGGGCGATGCGGAAGAAGCCTCCCTTGTCGGCGTCGAGAATCGCGGCGAAGACGCTCGGCGAGTCGAAGTGGGGACAGCAGTACCAGTCGATCGTGCCGTCGACGGCGACGAGGGCCACCGTGTGCAGGTCTCCGATGACGCCGTGCTCGGCGATCGGCGGGTAGCGCAGGCGGGGATTTGCCCTGTGCGGGCGCAGCTCGGTCGCGCTCGTCGTCCGCATGGTGCGAAAGACGTTACTACGCAGATTCGCCCGACGGCACTCCGTGGGCTGCTTCAACGCGAAAGTGGTTGCGAACGCGGTTGGGCCCC
>JBOHAJ010000217.1:0-3925 GCA_050697715.1 Gaiellaceae bacterium | reverse complement strand
CTCCTCGACAACTAGCGGAGTGTCCACGCGAGGCTCCTGACGGTCTCCTTCATGCTCGAGGTCGCCGCGATCGTCGCGGCGGGCTCGAAGCCGGAGTGGATCCCGCAGTGCTCGCACCGATGGTCGTTGCCGGGGCCGTAGCGCTCCCACTCGATGCCGTTCAGCAGCGCCTCGTAGGTCGGGAAGATCCCGTCCGTGAGGAGGTAGCAGGGGCCCTTCCAGCCATAGGGATTTCGTGTCACCGAGCCCCACGGCGCGCAGGGAAGCTTGCGCTCGCCGGTGAGGAAGTCCTGGTAGACGGGGCTCGCGAGCCAGCGATAGCCGTGCTGCTTGACCGCCTCGCGAATGAGCCTGAACTTCACCTCGTGCTCGTCGCGCGTCATCGTCAGGTTCGGGTCGATCTGCGAGTACTGGTACCCGGGCGCAACGAGCATCCCGTCGATCCCCACGTCGTCGGTGAGGTAGCCCATCATCTCGATGACGTCCTCGACCTCCGTCTCCTTGAAGATGGTCGTGTTCGTCGTGACCCGGAAGCCGTTCTCGCGCGCCAGCTTGATCGCGTCGATGGCGATGTCCCAGAGGCCAGGGTAGTCGCAGATGTAGTCGTGGATCTCTTGCATGCCGTCCAGATGGATGACGAACGTGAGGCGCGGGTTCGGCTCGAACTTCGGGAGCATGTCCTCGAGCCGGAGGGCGTTCGTGCAGAGCTGGACGTTCCGCTTCATCTCCAGGAAGCCGCCCACGACCTCCTCGATCCCCTTGAAGATCAGCGGCTCGCCCCCGCAGACGGAGATGACCGGCGCCGGGCACTCGACCGCGGACTCGAGGCACTCCTCCACGGTCAGCCGCGCCTTGTTCGACTCGTACTCGCGGATCTTCCCGCAGCCGATGCAGGCGATGTTGCAGCCCAGGGTGGGCTCGAGCATGATCACGAGCGGGTAGCGCTCCTTGCCCCGCTGGGACGCGACGTAGCGACCGATCTGGACGGTGCTGCGAAGCGGAAACTTCATGCTCCTCCCTTCCCGTTCGTGATGAGCGCCTCGGCGACCGCGCGCGCAAGCGCGGGCTCGACCGGGCCGGGTGCGTAGCCGAGTCTAGTGGCTGCCTTCTCGGAAGAGAAATACATGGGAAGACGTGCCAGTCGAACCTCGTCCGTGTTCACGATGCCCGCCTTGCCGGCGGCCACCGCGACAGCATAGGGGACGCGCAGGCGAGGGCGGGGGCGCCCGGCCAGCGCGGCCACGGCCGCGAAGACCTCCTCGAGGGGGAGATTGACCCCGCCCAGCAGGTAGCGCTCGCCCGGCTGGCCGTGCTCGAGCGCGAGGGCGTGCCCATGGGCGACGTCGCGGACGTCTACAAGGTTGAGCCCCGTCGTCGCCACGTAGCCGCGGATCCTGCCCCCGGCGACGCCCGCGACCATGCGCCCGGTCGGGGTCGGCTTGCGATCGCCGTCGCCCACGGGCGCGGTCGGGTTGACGACGACGGCGCCGGCCTCGAGCGCGAGCCGCTCGGCGGCGAGCTTGCTCCTCTTGTAGGGAACGGCGAGCTCCCACTCGGGAGGCGAGTCCTCCTCGGTCGCCGGGCGCCCGCGGACCGGACCGCATGTCCCGGCCGTGCTCGTGTGCACGAAGCGGCGCACGGCCGCGCGGGCCGCCGCCTCGAGCAGGTTGCGCGTGCCCTCCACGTTCACGCGCTCGATCAGCGCCGGCTCGGCGTCGTAGGAGTAGAGGGCCGCGACGTGGACGACCGCCTCGCAACTTTCGACGGCGCGGGCGAGGGCGGCGGGATCGAGCAGGTCGGCGCGCTCGTCCCGCACCTCGTGCCCGCGCTCGCGCAGCTCGCGGGCGACGTGTGCGCCGACGAAGCCGCTCGCTCCGCTGACGTAGACCCTCACTCCGCGAGCGTGTTGCGCAGCCGCCCGAGCGCCATCACGGGCCAGTACGTGCGGTAAAGGTGGTAGTTGATGAGGAAGTCGCGCGGGAAGCCGGTGCCCGTGAACCAGTCCTCGTCCCAGTCACCGTCTTCGCGCTGCGTCTCGCAGAGCCAGGCCGCCGCGCGGCTCGCGCATTCAGACCGCGCCTCGCCCGCGGAGACGAGGCCGAGGAGGGCCCAGGCAGTCTGGGAGGCGGTGGACTCGCCGCGGCCGCGCCAGAAGAACCCCTCCTCGCCGAGGTTGTAGGAGCGGCAGTCCTCACCGAAGCCGCCGTCCTCGTTCTGGTGTGCCTCGAGCCAGGCCACAGCCCGCTGCAGCGCCGGGTGCTCAGGCGGGTAGCCGGCCGCCTCGAGCGCGGGCAGCGCCGCCCCAATCCCGTAGACGTAGTTCACCCCCCAGCGCCCGTACCAGGAGCCGTCCTCCTCCTGCTCCCGCAGGATGTACTCGACGCCGCGGCGCACGGTTCTCTCGTGGCCGGGCTCGTGGGCGAGGAGCTCGAGCGCGTGCGCGCTCACGTCCACGGAGGGCGGGTCGATGATGCGGCCGAAGTCGCAGAACGGGATCCGGTAGAGCCAGCTCGACTCGTTGTCCACGTCGAAGGCGCCCCAGCCGCCGCTGGAGGACTGCATGGCCGCGAGCCAGCGGCAGGCGCGCTCGATGGCCGAGCGGCCGGTGCCGAGCCGGTTGAGGGCGATGGCGACGACGGCTGCGTCGTCGACGTCGGGGTAGAGGTCGTTGTCGTACTCGAACGCCCAGCCGCCGGGCTCGACTCCGGGCACGCGGAGGGCCCAGTCGCCACGCTCGCGCACCTCCTCGCCGAGGAGCCATTCCCCGGCCCTGACCAGCGCAGGGTCGTCCGGCGCAACTCCCGCGTCGAGGAGGGCGACGAGCGCGAGGCAGGTGTCCCAGACAGGCGACTGGCACGCTTCCGGCCGCAAGCGGTCGCCGTCCTCGACCATGAAGCGCTCCCAGCCCTTCAGGCCACGAGCGAGGTAGGGGGAGTCGAGGCCATGGCCACGGCATGCGAGCGCGATCAGCGACCAGACCCAGGGCGGCTGGATGCCGCCCCAGGAGCCGTCGAGCTCCTGGCGGTCGATGATCCAGCGCTCGGCGTAGTCGAGCGCCCGCTCGCGGCCGGGCTGAATCGGCTGCCGCCCATACCAAGCCAACGCGCGGTCGCCCAAGAGCCCGACGGTCGTCTTGCGAGCGACCGGGCCGAGGTCGAGCTCGTGGCACGCTCGCTCGGGAGGGAGCCTGCGGACAGGCCTGTAGTGGAGGACGACCGTGAGCGGTACGACCGTCTGGCGTGCCCAGCACGCGAAGTCGTAGACGGAGAGAGGGAGCCAGGGCTTGAGGAGGACGAGCTCCGGCGGGAGCCGCTGGATCTCGTCCCAGGGCCAGAGCCCGAAGAGCGCGAGCCAGATGCGCGTGAAGACACGCGCCGCGCCGATGCCGCCCTGCTCCTCGCAGAAGCGGCGAGCAGGTGCAAGCCGGGAATCGTCGGCGGAGAGACTCGCGAGGCGCAGCGCCGCGTACGACTCGAGCGTCGCGGCCAGGTCCGGCTCGCCGCCACAGTAGATCGCCCAGAGGCCGTCGGGCCGCTGGCGAGCGAGCAGCTCGTTCGCGCAGCGGCGCGTGGTCTCCTCGTCGCGGAGGCCCAGGAACTCGAGCAGGAAGAGGTGCTGCGCCGTCATCGTCACGTTCGACTCGAGCTCGGCGACCCACCAGCCGCCTGGCTTCTGGAGCTCGAGGAGTCGCTGCGCCCCTGCGCCGACCGCGCTGTCGAGCTCGGTACCGGCGGTGACGCTCACCGCACCGATCCCGTTCGGAAGTCGTGGCGCTCTGGGCACGCCCGGCGCGCCACACGCGCGCATTGCCGCGATACGCTCGAAGCGGGAGGTGGGATGGGCGTAGCCCCTATCGGGGGCGTAGCCCCTCTCGAAGCCCCCATCGAAGCGGACGTCATGCCAACACTCTCTCACGCTCCGCCAC
>JBOHAJ010000216.1:0-8454 GCA_050697715.1 Gaiellaceae bacterium | reverse complement strand
GCGCAAGGCGGACACGCTCGCATTGCTGCGCACGTAGGTCGACTGCTGGGTGGCGAGAGCGGACGTGATGGGGAACGCCCATCTCGTCCCGCTCTCCCATTACTTGGACGGCGCGGCGCTCGTGCTCGCGACGCCGCGCTCGTCTCCGACCGCGACGAACCTCTTGCGTGCCGGCGTCGCGCGCGTCGGCGTCGGTCCGACGCGCGACGTCGTGCTCGTCGACGGCCGTGTGACGGAAGGCGTCGACGACGCGACCGCCGATGCGCACACGGAGCACACCGGCTTCGACGCGCGCACGGAGCCCGGCGACTACGTGTACCTGCGCGTGACGCCGACCGAGATCCGCGCGTGGCGTAAGGCGAACGAGCTGTCCGGGCGGCTGCTGATGCGCGACGGGGTGTGGTTACCGCTCGATGCGTGAGCCGCCGACGATCGCCTCGTCGCCGTCGTAGAAGCGCACCCAGGCCTTCCCCTTGCCGTCACGCGATCCTGCAAGCCGCCGCGCGCGCAGAGGCCCGCGACGAGCTTGCGGATCAACTTCGCGAAGCGGCTGAGGTTGCTCTCGAGAACCTCTGGACGCCGGAGGGATTGCGGAGCGCGATGAACGCATTCGGGATCACCGTCGCGTTCAAGCCCGGCCACCGGTCTCCGGTTGAGGATCAGCGGTCGCGCAGTGCTCAGTCCGCCAACGGCCGTCCTGTTTCCAGCAGTGTCTTGGCATTCCTCGGAACGTCACTCGCGATCCTCGCTGCAGAGATGATCGCTGGTCGGCTCGTCAGCCCACGCTTCGCGGTTCTCCATCCACTGCAAGCTGAGCTCAATCGGCGTGCCGACGCGAGCTACCGACCTGGTTCGACCACCCCGCCGTTTCAATTGAGCCGGCGGCGGGCGCCTTCTCTCGGGTGACATTCCCGAACACTGGCCCACGCGACGCAGCTCGGGTTCGGGGCGTGATTTAGAGTGGCGTCCATGGCCGAGATACTGCTGTTTCATCACGCACAGGGGCTGACCGAGGGATTCCTCGCTTTCGCCGACGAGCTGCGGGCTGCGGGCCACGTGGTGCACGCCCCTGATCTGTACGACGGAAAGACGTTTGCGGAGCTCGCAGATGGGGTCAGCTACGCCGAGCAGGTCGGTTTCGACGTGATCATCCAGCGAGGCGCTGCTGCTGCGGAGGGTCTGCGCGCCGAGATCGTCTACGCCGGCTTCTCTCTGGGCGCCCTGCCGGCCCAGATGCTCACCCAGACGCGTCCCGGCGCCCAGGGAGCATTGCTGCTGCACGGGTGCGTGCCGATGTCGACCTTCGAGACTCCCTGGCCGGACGGCGTTCCCCTTCAAATCCACACGATGGAGGCGGACGAATGGGTCGAACTCGACGTCGCCCACGGTCTCATCGACGAGATCGAGAACGCCGAGCTGTTTCTCTATCCAGGCGACGGCCACCTGTTCGCGGATAGCAGCCTGAGCGACTTCGATGAAGAAGCAGCAGCGCTGCTCGAGGAGCGCTGTCTCGTGTTCTTGCGAGGCGTCGGATAGCGGATGGGGCTACAAGGTGAGAGCGGCGGTTCAGGGGGACATTCCTGAACCCTCGCCCACTGAAGAGTTCAGTCGCCGGCGGCGTGCGCGAGCGCTGAGGGTGTCTGGCGGCCGACGATCGCGGGGGCCTCGTGGACGAGCTCGTCGTTCTCGAGGGCCTCCACCATGAACAGGGCAAAGTCCACGCGGCGCGTGCGGTTGCTCTCGAGGATCGGGTCGCCCACGTGCCGGCTCCACACGGGCAGGCCCTGGCTCTCACCCTCCTCGAGGTCGCTCCCGCGCACGACCGTCCATCGCGTGTCGCTGGCGAACACCCGCCGGCACGCCTCCACCTGGTCCTCAAGGTCGGCGAAGCGGGCGAGACGCGCGAGCGGGCCGAAGACCTTCACGAGCGCCTTGAGCTTCCACGAGTACACGTCCTGGCCGTCGCGCGTGATGTGCCACCCGCACGAGAACACGAGGCGCGCCCCCGCAGGCGCGTAGTCGAGCACCGCCTGGGCCGTACCCGTCGAGTACCCGTGCACCCCTCGCGGGACCAGCACGACGAGCACCCCGTCGCACCCCGCGACCGCGCGCTCGATGACCTCGCGGTCGCTCGTCGCTCCCGGAACGACAGTCATGCGTCCCTTGAACGCGTCGAGCTTCCGCACGCTTTGCTCCCGGCAGACGCCGACCACCTCGTAGCCCCGATCCAGCGCGTGCTGCACCATGTACCGCCCGAAACTTCCC
Organism: Gaiellaceae bacterium; assembly: GCA_050697715.1. Lineage (GTDB taxonomy): Bacteria > Actinomycetota > Thermoleophilia > Gaiellales > Gaiellaceae > DASQWP01. Next base: position 6,189 of record JBOHAJ010000216.1, on the reverse strand, counting down.
AGAGGCCCCAACGATGCAGACCCTCATCGTCTGCGTCCCGTAGCGCCCTGGACATCGGGTGAGCCGTACTTGTCTCGGACGATCGCTTTCATCGGATTCTCCTGTTTACGCCGGGGTGGAAGAAGGCCCTCTGCGCGACGAGCCCGACCTACGCGCGGGTCGTCGCGTTCTCTAGTCGATAGTTGCCGCGAAGCCTGGGCCTAGCTCTAAACTCTATTCCGCCTGGGATCAGCGGTAGCCCTGCGACGCGGCGTATTCCTCGGCCACGCGCTTCGGCACGCAGAAAGCCCAGGCGTCCTCGACAAGGTCATGCATCTCGTCCGCGTCAATGGCGGCGAGGCGGACGTGAACCCAGTGGTAGCGGAGGTCGGACCGGCTCGGCAGCGAGAACTTCTCAGGCGCGGACTCGACGAGCGCGTCGCGCCACTCCTTGGGAAACGCGAAGCCCATCGTCGAGCCGGCCCGTGAGAGGGACAGATAGACGATCCGGCCGATTCTGAACTTCACCCGGCCGCGCACAAGCCTCTCGCTGGTGCGAGGAAGGGTGATCGCAAACGCCCGAACCTCGTCGATCGTCACCACGGCATGTCAGCAAATCACGATACGAGCCGGTGCGTGGGCGTTGGATTTCTGGGCGGCATGAATCAGCCCGGTCAGCCTCCGCGTCGGTCATATGAGCCGCGCCGCTGCCGCTGGCAGGGCGGCGGCGTTGCGTAGACGACGGCTGTCTTAACTCGCGGAGGCTCCGGCGGGGTCCGCGTCGAGGCGGAGATCCTCACGCTTGAGCGCGATGACCGTCGTCACGAGGGAGATCGCCGCGAACGCGACGCCGACCCAGAAGGCGAGGGCGAAGCCGTCGGTGAGCGCGGTGGGCCTCTCGACACCCTCCTCGAGCCGGTTGTCGGTGACCGTGTTCGAGACGGTCGCCAGGATCGCAAGGCCGAGCGCTCCGCCGATCTGCTGCGTCGTGTTGATGAGCCCCGACGCGAGCCCGGCTTCCTTGCCGGTCACGCCGGCGAGGGCCGCGATCGAGACCGGCACGAACGAGAAGCCGAGACCGACCCCGATCAGGAGGAAGCCCGGCAGGAGATCGGCTATATACGAGCCGTCCACCGACACTTGCGTGAACCAGAGGAGCCCGCCGGCGAGGAGGATCATCCCTCCGGTGAGCACCGGCTTCACGCCGGCCTTCGTCACGAGCGCCTGGGCGAGGCCGGAGGCGGCGACGGCGGTAAGCGCGACGGCGAGGTAGCCGACGCCCGTCTCCAGGGCGGAGAAGCCGAGCACCTGCTGCATGTAGAGCGAGAGCAGGAAGAACATCCCGAACACCATCGTCCCGAGCCCGAAGCCGATCAGGTTCGCGCCGGCGAGCGTGCGGCGGCGGAAGATTCCGAGCGGCATGAGCGCCGAGCGCGAGCGAGTCTCGATCGCGAGGAATGCCGCCATCAGGACCGCCGACGCGATGAGCACGCCGATCGTCCGCGCGGACGCCCAGCCGACGCTCGTGGTCTGCGTGAGCCCGTAGACGAGGAGCATGAGGCTCGCCGTCACCGTGACCGCTCCCGCCGTGTCGAAGTGGCGCGCAAGCCCGTCCGCCCGGCTCTCCTGCACCAGCCTGGGCACGAAGAAGAGCGCGCCGATGCCGATCGGCACGTTGACGAAGAAGATCCACTCCCAGCCCACATACTCGGTGAGGACGCCGCCCAGGAGGACGCCGATTGCCGCGCCCGACCCGGCGATCGCGCCCAGGATCCCGAGCGCCTTGTTCCGCTCCGAGCCCTCCTTGAACGTGACGGAGACGATCGAGAAGACGGACGGAGAGAGGATCGCTCCCGCGGCGCCCTGGAGCAGCCGGGCGGCGATCAGCATCCCGGCCGAGACGGCCAGTCCGCACAGGAGCGAGAACGCGGCAAACAAGCCGAGCCCGACCATGAAGAGCGTGCGGCGGCCGAGCAGGTCGCCGAGGCGCCCGCCGAGGAGGAGGAAGCCGCCGAACGTGAGCGCGTAGCCGCTCACGACCCACTGGAGGTCTTCTGGCGCGAAGTCGAGCTCCGTCTGGATCGAGGGAAGGGCGACGTTCACGATCGAGACGTCGAGCACGACCATCAGATACGCGATGCCGAGCACCGCGAGGGCCTTCCAGCGGCGGGGATCGGGAGCTTCCGTCATACGTCCTCCTCGGATGCGTTCACTCGGTCTTCCCGCTTCAACGAGTGCGAGCGATCCACATTCCCATCCTGGGAACGCTTCGTTTTCGGCTCGACGTCTTCGTCCAGGGCCTCGGCGCCCGGGGAGCTCGAATTCCGTGAGGATTGTCCGCATGCCGATCCTCCTGGTGCTGGGCGCCGTCGTCTCGGTGCAGTTCGGGGCGGCGCTCGCCGCCACCCTCTTCGACGAGCTCGGCGCCGTCGGCACCGTTTTCCTACGCAGCGCCTTCGGCGCGCTCGTCCTCCTCGCCCTCTGGCGGCCTCGCCTGCGGGACTACGCCCGGCCCGAGCTCGGCCTCGCCGTCCTCTTCGGCGTGACGCTCGCCGCGATGAACGTCTGCTTCTACCTCGCCATCGACCGGATCCCTCTCGGAATCGCGGTCACGTTCGAGTTCCTCGGACCACTGGGCGTCGCCGTCGCGGCCTCGCGACGCGCCCTCGACCTTCTCTGGGTCGCCCTCGCGGGAACGGGCACCGTGCTCCTCTCGGGCGGGCTCGTGGACGGGCTCGACGCACTCGGCGTCGTGCTCGCGCTCCTGGCCGGCGGCTTCTGGGCGGCATACATCCTGCTCGCGGCCCGAACGGGGAAGACGTTCGCGGGCGGCCGGGGCCTCGCGCTCGCCCTGGCTCTCGCCGCGCTCCTGGTCGCGCCCGCTGGGCTCGTCGATGCGGGCAGCGGCCTGACTGAGCCCGATCTCCTCGCGCTTGGTCTCGCCGTGGCGCTTCTCTCCTCCGTCATCCCGTACTCGCTCGAGCTGGAGGCGCTGCGGCGGATGCCCGCGGGAGTCTTCGGCGTCCTCATGAGCCTCGAGCCGGCGGTCGGCGCGCTCGCCGGCTTCCTCGTGCTGGAACAGGGCCTGAGCCCGCTCGAGGGCGTGGCGATCGGCTTCGTCGTCGTCGCGAGCGCGGGCGCCTCGCTTTCCGTCACCGCGAAACGAATCGTCCCCGAGCCAGTCTGAGCGGGAGCAACCATGAGAGCGAAGCTCACAAGCGCCGCCGTTCTCGCCGCCACGCTCGCGCTGCTCGGCGGGGCAGCCGAGGCGCGTGCGGCATTGCCCGGGCAGAACGGGCTGATCGCCATCGACGACGACCGCGACGGGGATCACGACATCTACGTCGTGCGGCCCAGCGGCCGGCTCGTCGCCAAGCTGACGCGCAACCGGGCGAACGACTTCTCACCCGTCTGGTCGCCGAGCGGCCGCCGCATCGCCTTCGTGAGCGACCGCGACGGCGACGAGGAGATCTACGTGATGCGCGCCGACTGCACGAACGTCCGGCAGGTCACCCGCAACACGGGCATCGCCGACAACGCGCCCGCCTGGTCGCCGGACGGCACCCGCATCGTCTTCACGAGCGCCAGAAGCGGCGGCCTCGACCTCTACATCGCGCGGCCCGATGGGACGCCCGTCCGGCGGCTGACGCGCAATCCGGCCATCGACGCCACGCCCTCCTGGTCGCCCGACGGCCGCTGGATCGCCTTCGCCAGCCACCGCCTGGGCGAGGGCAACGCCGAGCTCTTCAAGATTCGCCCCAACCGGACGGGCCTCACGCGGCTCACGTTCAACGAGGGCGGCTTCGACGTCACGAACGACGACGCCGAGCCGTCCTGGTCGCCGGACGGGAAGCGGATCTACTACATCAACAACCATGCCGGCACGACCGACGTCTACGTGCTGGACGCCGACGGGGGCGACATCACCCAACTCACGGACACGCCCCTCTTCGACGAGTCCTTCCCGCGGCTCTCTCCGAACGGGCGCAGGCTCCTCTACGCGTCCCTGAGCTTCGACGTGCCCTGGACGATCAGGATCGCCGACGCGGACGGGACCGAGCCGGCCGCCCTGCGGCGCGGCTTCTTCGCCGACTGGCAGCGAGTGATCGGCTGATTCCGCACGAACCCGGCCATCTCGGGTACACCTAGGGGTGATGGCCGGCAGCTTCGGAGCGGTGGGAATGCTCGCAGCGGGCGACCGGCAGGTGCAGGTCGCCCGTCTCGACGCGCTGGGTGACGTCTCCCGCTTCCCGTACACGCTCCGTGTCCTGCTCGAGAATGTTCTCAGGGCGGAGGCGTTGGGCCCCGGCAGCCGAGCGGAGGTGGAGGCGGTCCTGCGCTGGGATCCTGCCGCCGAGCCCTCGCAGGAGATCTCCTTCCGGCCCGCGCGCGTCCTGCTCCAGGACTTCACAGGCGTGCCGGCGATCGTCGACCTCGCCGCCATGCGGGACGCGATGGTCGAGCTCGGCGGCGACCCGGCGGCCATCAACCCGCTCCTGCCGGCGGAGCTCGTCATCGACCACTCCGTCCAGGTGGACGTGTTCGGAAGCCGAATGGCGATCTTCCGCAACACGGAGCTCGAGTTCGAGCGCAACCGCGAGCGCTACGCCTTCCTGCGCTGGGGCCAGGCGGCCTTCCGCGGCTTGAAGGTCGTGCCGCCGAACACGGGCATCGTCCACCAGGTCAACCTCGAGTACCTCGCGCGCGTGGTTGAGGCGCGCGAGCTCGAAGGGGAGCTGTGGGCCTTCCCGGACACGCTCGTGGGCACCGACTCGCACACGACGATGGTGAACGGGCTCGGCGTGCTGGGCTGGGGGGTGGGGGGGATCGAGGCGGAGGCCGTCCTCCTCGGCGAGGCGATGTCCATGCTCCTGCCCCAGGTGGTCGGCTTCCGGCTCGCCGGAGAGCTGCCCGAGGGCGCGACGGCGACCGACCTCGTCCTGACCGTGACGCAGATCCTGCGTGAGCTGGGCGTCGTCGGAAAGCTGGTCGAGTACTTCGGCGAGGGCCTGCGCGGCCTCCCTGTCGCCGACCGGGCGACGATCGGGAACATGTCGCCCGAGTACGGGGCCACTTGCGGCTTCTTCCCGGTGGACGAGGAGACGCTGTCCTACCTGCGCTTCACTGGTCGGAGCGAAGAGCAGGTCACGCTCGTCGAGGCGTACTGCAAGGAGCAGGGCCTCTTCCACGATCCCGGAACCGAGCCCGAGTACTCGCAGGTGGTCGAGCTCGACCTCGGTTCGGTCGAGCCGAGCCTCGCGGGCCCGCGTCGCCCGCAGGACCGGGTCCCGCTCACCGAGGCGAAGGAGTCGTTCCTCGGCGCGCTGCCGAGCTTCGGGGTGGACTACGTGAACGGCGACGAGGCGGTTGCGGAGTCCTTCCCGTCGAGTGACCCGCCGAGCCACGTCTCGCCCGGACATGAGAGCGTCCGCGAGGCGGAGCGGGCGCCCCTGGCGCTCGCCGAGCACGATGCGAGCGCCGTCACGCTCGAGGTCGAGGGGGAGACGGTCGAGCTCGACCACGGCTCGGTCGTGATCGCCGCGATTACCAGCTGCACGAACACGTCCAACCCGTCGGTGATGGTGGCGGCCGGCCTCCTGGCGCGGAACGCCGTCGAGCGCGGCCTCAGGCGCAAGCCGTGGGTGAAGTCGAGCCTCGCGCCGGGCTCGAAGGTCGTCACCGAGTACTACGACGCTGCCGGGCTGACACAGCACCTGGAGGAACTCGGCTTCGACACGGTGGGCTACGGCTGCACGACCTGCATCGGGAACTCCGGCCCGTTGGCGGAGGAGATCTCGCAGGCGATCGAGGACGGCGACCTCGTCGTCTGCGCCGTCCTCTCGGGGAACCGCAACTTCGAGGCGCGTATCCATCCGGAGGTGAAGGCGAACTACCTCGCCTCCCCGCCGCTGGTCGTCGCCTACGCGCTCGCCGGGCGCATCGACCTCGACCTCACGCAGGAGCCGCTGGGGCAGGACCGCGACGGGAACGACGTCTACCTGCGCGACCTGTGGCCCGGGCCGGAGGAGGTGGCGGAGACCGTCGGCCGCGCGATCGGGCAGGAGATGTTCACGAAGACCTACGCGGATGTCTTCACCGGCGACGAGAACTGGCGCGGGCTAGAGATTCCCTCCGGGAATCTCTATGAATGGGATCCCGGCTCGACCTACATCAGGCGGCCTCCTTACTTCGAAGGGATGAGTTCTGTAG
>JBOHAJ010000215.1:0-5810 GCA_050697715.1 Gaiellaceae bacterium | reverse complement strand
GGCTAGGACCGGGTCCGGACGGACTCGACGCTCCCCTTCAGCTTCCGGGGCACCTCGCCCTGAAAATAGGCGATTGCCGCCTCCCCCACCGCGCGTGTGCCGGCGAACGCGATCCCGCCCTTCACCGCCCAGCCGGCCCCGGGGACGAGGCCGGCGATCTGGCGTGCGAGTGCCCGGAAGCCGAAGCCGGCCGCGACGATGGGCAGCAGCTCGAGCGCCCGCTCGCGGTCGATCTCCTCTCCGTGCGCGGCCGCGATGCGGAGCACCATGCGGATCTGGTTGAGCGTGAGGACCGGCAGGTCGGCACCGGGGATGAAGATCGCTGCGCCCAGGATCCCGTTCTGGCGCGAGAAGCCGCGCACAATCTCCTCGCAGACGGCTCTCCGGAGCGACGGGAGCTTCGCGGCGAGGGTGTAGCTCTTGTCGCCGGCACGCTCGGCGATCCGCTCCGCGATCCGCTCCAAGGGGAGCTCTTCGCCCCGCGCGACCGAGACGACGTCGGTGGCGAGGACGTGGGGCACGTTCACCACCTCGCTCTCCGGCTCACCCACGAGGATGCACACGATCTCGACGTCCTTGCGATCGGCGAGGCGCAGCACTTCCTCGTCCTCCTTGGACGGCGCGGTGCCCTCGATCGCATAGACGAGCACGTCCGCCCCCTCAAGATCGTAGGGCCGTGGCTGCCAGCCGGAGAGATCGCGGAAGGCGTCCTCGTGGCCGCCGCCCGCCGTCAGCGCTTCGGACAGCCGCCCGACGGTCTCCGGCGCCCCCGCGAGGAGGAGCGGCCGGAAGTCTTCCGTCGCCGCCTTGATCTCCTTGACGACGCTCCAGACGGCGGTCGGCTTGATCGCGAGTCGTCGCACGCTACCGCCGGCTCGCGAGCTGCCCGCGCACGTGAATAGCCTCCAGGATCCCGATCATGATCAGCGTCGTGATCATCGAGCTCCCGCCGTAGGAGACCAGCGGCAGGGGGATGCCCGTGATCGGCGCGATACCGATCGTCATCCCGATGTTGATGAAGACCTGGAAGAGGAGCGCGAAGACGATCGTGCCCGCCACGGTGGCGGTGAACAGGTCGGGGGCGACGGCGATGACCTTGATCCCGCGCCACACGACGACCGCGTAGAGCAGCAGGAGCACGGCGGCACCGAGGAAGCCTCGCTGCTCGGCGAGCGAGGAGAAGATGAAGTCCGTGTTGTGCTCGGGCAGGTAGTTGAACTTCGTCTGCGTCGCGTTGGCCACGCCGCGTCCGTCGAGCCCGCCGGAGCCGACCGCCGTGATCGACTGGTTGACGTTGTACGTCATCCCGGTCGGGTCGGCATCCGGGTTGACGAAACCGATCAGCCGGTCGCGCTGGTAGGGCTCCAGCACCTCCATGCCGGAGGAGGGTAGGAACCAGAGGAGTGCGGCGGCGACGAGCCCTGCGAGGACGGCGAGCGCTGCAAGGTGCCGCCACGGAGCGCCCCCGAGGAAGAGCACTCCCGCCGTGGCGGCGCAGTAGATGAGCGCCGTTCCGAAGTCCGGCTGGTCGAAGACGAGGAGCACCGGAACCGCGGCGAGCCCGACGACGGCGAGCGTCGTCCGCCACTCCACCCGCCGCCCGCGGTCGGCCACGAACCCGGCGAGGAAGACGACAAGCGCGATCTTCCCGAGCTCGGATGGCTGGAAGTTGAAGAAGCCGAGCTCGATCCATCGCTTCGAGCCCCGGATCTCCGTCCCGAGCGGGACGACGAGCAGGATCAGCAGGAGTCCGACCACGAAGAGCGGCGTTCGCAACCGCCGGTAGACGTCGAGGTTGATCGCCGCGGCGAGCACGAGCAGGAGCCCGCCCACGGCGACGTAGAGGGTTTGCCGGGCCACGTAGTAGTCGGGGTCGCCCGCGACGTCGCTGCGGGTCACGGACTCGAGCACCCAGAGCCCGAAGGCGACGAGGCCGCCCGTCGCGGCGAGGAGGAGGTAGTCGACGTGACGCAGGAAGGCGCCGACCTCCCAGGCGAGCTCGGTACGAGGAGACGGCTGCGCGACCCGGGTGGCCATGACCTAGTCGGACTCCTGGATGCTCGCCACGTAGCTCCCCGGCTCGACGTCGAAGTAGTGCTCGAAGACCTGGAGAGCGGCCGGAGCTGCGGCCGTGCCGCCGTGTCCGCCGTTCTCGATCAGGGCGCACACGGCGATCTCGGGCTCCGTGTACGGCCCGTACCCGCACCACCAGGACTGGTCGCGGAGGCCCTCGTAGCCAGGAAGGCGCACGAACTTCTCTGCCGTGCCCGTCTTGCCCGCGATCTCGACGGGGAAGTCGCCGAAGACGCTCTGCGATGTCCCGTAGCTTGCGTGCGTCGCGTCGTAGAGCCCCTCCTGGACGAACCGGAGAGCGGTCGGGTCGAGCTCGAGCTCCCGGGGAGGCTTCGGCGTGAACGGGCGCAGGACGACCGGGGCCTCGCCCTGGTTGCGAGGCTCCTCGACGGACTGCACGAGGTGCGGCTCGACGAGCTTGCCGCCGTTCGCGATCATCGCGTACGCGCGGGTCATCTGGAGCGGCGTGACGAGCAGGTCGCCCTGGCCGATGGCGAGCTGCACCGAGTCGCCGCTCGTCCAGATCTTGTCGATCTCGGTCTCGAACGTCTTCCGCCGCCAAGCGGGCGTGGGGACCAGTCCGCTCTCCTCAGGGCCGACGTCGACGCCCGTGTTCCTGCCGAAGCCCATCGCCTTCGACCAGCGCTGCAGCGGCGAGTCGGGCCGCTCGTAGAAGCGGAGCGCGACGTCGTAGAAGTACGTATCGCAGGAGTTCGCCAGCGCCGTCGTGAGGATCATCGGCTCGTTCTTGTACGGGTCCCAGTTCCTGAAGGTCTGGCCGTCGATGACCCGCTTCCCCTCGCACTGGATGATCTCGTCCGGGGTGAGCAGCCCCGCCTGGAGCGCCGCGAGGGCAGTGATGGGCTTGAAGGTCGAGCCGGGCGGATAGATGCCGGCGACGGCCCGGTTCAGCGTCGGGTGGTTCTCGCTCGGGTCGGCGAGCCGCTTCAGGTCCTTCTCCTTCACGGTGCCGACGTAGACGTTCGGGTCGAAGGAAGGGTTCGAGGCGAGAGCGAGGAGCTCGCCCGTGTTCACGTCCATGGCGACGAGCGCCCCGCCGTCCGCCGCCCACTCCCCGTCGTCGTGCGCGAGCCGGATGCCGTAGGCGATCGCCTCCTCGGCCGCCTGCTGGAGGTCGGCGTCGAGCGTCAGGCGGAGGTTGTCCCCCGCCTCGGGGAGCTGGCTGAACTGACGCTCGCTGGTTACGCGGCCGAGCGCGTCCACGAAGACGCGGCCGACTCCCAGGGTGCCGCGCAGGTCGGCGTCGTAGACTGCCTCGAGGCCGGTCTGCCCGATGCGGTCGCCGGGGGCGTAGCCCTCGTTCGCCTTTGCCTTGACCTGCTCCTTCGAGATCTCGGAGACGTACCCGAGGATGTGGGCTGCAAGGCCGCCGCGCTCGTAGTTGCGCAGCTGGATCTCGGTGAGCTGAAGCCCCGGGAACTCGCTCTGATGCTCCATCAGGAAGGCGACCTTGAGATCGCCGACGCCCGTCTTCAAGGTCACGGGCGTGAGCGGGTCGGAGAGCTCCTGCTCGCGCACCTTGCGCCTCACCTGCCGGGGCCGAAGCTCGAGCAGGCGGGCGATCCGGCCGAGTGTGCGAGCGCGCTGCTCCCTGAGAATGTCCTCGAGCGCCGCCGGCCAGATCTGGACGAGCGTCCCCGGCACGTTGGAGACGAGCACCTCGCCGTCTCGGGCGACGATGGAGCCGCGCTGCGCCGGGACGCGGAAGCTCCGGACCTGGTTGCTCTTCGCATCCTCGAGGTAGCGCTCCCCCGCGATGACCTGCAGCGCCCAGAGACGGAAGAAGAGCGCGCAGAAGATGGTGATCGCGACAACGCCGAGGACGGCGATGCGCAGCGCCATCTGGGGCGTGACGCGGTACGGCTCCTCGACCCGCGGGTCGGGCGGGAGGAAGCCGGGCGGCCGGGCGCCGGCGGCCGGCCGGCTAGCCAACGGCGGTCACCTCCCGGCGCACCCGCGTGGGCGGGGGGAAGAGCCGCCGGCAGAGACCGTACAGCGGGTAGGCGAGGAGCATGTTGAGCGCCAGGGTCGGGACAAGCACGGCGACGAAGAAGCGCGAGGCTGGAATCGTCTCCCCGAGCATGAACCGGAGGATCGCCTCCCCGCAGGCGACCCCGAGCGTGGCGAGCGCGACGGCGATCAGGGGCGGCTGCGCCGAAGCCCGCGTGGTCACGTCGCCGAAACGACCCGCCCAGTAGCCGGCGAGCGTCAGCAGGAGCGAGCTGAGGCCGAACGTGGCGAGCGAGGCGACGTCGAGAACGACGCCCGCCCAGAAGCCGGCGATCGCGCCGACGACCGGGCCGCGCAGAAGCGCGATCGCCACGAGCAGGACGAGGAGGACGCCCGGGTGGCCCTCCGCCACCTCCAGGGAGGTGGCGATCGAGACCTGCACGAGCGCCGCCAGGAAGAGGATCCCCCCGATCTTGACGGCGTCCAGGGCGATCACGACTTCTTGGTCTTCTTGGCGGGCTTCTGGGCCGCGGGCTCTTCCTTCCTCTCAATGGGGACGAGCACGATCACCTCGGCGAGAGAGTCGAAGTCCACGAGCGGCGCCACCTGGATCCGCTTGTACAGATCGACGTCCTGCTGCCCGACGGACTCGACGGTGCCGATGGGGATGCCGCGCGGGTAGAGCGACTCGAGGTTGAGGGTCTGCCAGCCGGCCGTGACGACGAGATTCCCCTCCTCCACCAGTTCGTCCTTGCCGACGCGGTCGAGGATGAGCGAGCCGCCGCTCGCGCCCTGCTGGACGACCCCGGCCGCGCTGCTCTCCAGCACGATCGCCGAGACGTTGCTCCCCTGGTCGGTGAGGAGCGTCACCTTGGCGGTGTTCGGGGTCACCTCCGTGACGAGGCCGACGAGCCCGCTCGGGGAGACGACCGGGTAGCCCTTGCGCACCCCCGCCTCCGTCCCGGCGTTGACCAGGACGTACTGCTGGTAGGGGCTCGGAGGGCGAGCGATGACGCGGCTCACCACCCCCCGGTAGTCGTCGGGGAAGCTGGGGCCCGCGAGGTAGCCGAGCAGCTCGCGCAGGCGCTGGTTCTCCTGAGCGGCGGTCTCGTTTCGGATGGCCTGGTCGCGCAGAGCCTCGTTTTCCTTGCGCAGCTCCTCGTTCTCCTCCTTCGCGTCGAGGACGTCGGCGGTCCAGGCCCAGGCGTCGCGGAAGGGGCGCGCGACCCGCTCTCCGGCAGCCTCGAAGGGAGCGAGGATGGAGACGCCGATGCGCTGCGCCGTGTGGAGCTCTCCCTCGGAGGACTCCCGGAAGTAGATCGTGATGAGCCCGAGGGAGACGAGCACGAGCAGCGCGGCGACGAGGCGAGCCTTGGTGGCGTGGCCCATGCGCGAGGAAGGGCTCTCTCCGCGCCGGACGGGGGCGTCCAGCACAGGAACCCGTGCTGTGCGTTGCCGAGGCACGGAAGTCAAGAAGTCTAGAGCGTGATCCGGAGCGTGGAAGGCACGGTGCTAGCGGCGCCTGCCGTTGCGCTGTCGTGCCTTGGCCGAGCGGTGGATGACCTCGAACTCCTCCAGGCTCCGCCCGGAGCCGACGGCCACGCAGGTCAGCGGCGACTCCGCGAGCTGGACCGGCATCTGCGTCTCCTCGCGCAGGCGCTCGACGAGCCCGGTCAGAAGGGCTCCGCCGCCGGCGAGGACGATGCCGCGGTCCATGATGTCCGCCGCCAGCTCGGGCGGCGTCTTGTCGAGGGTGGACTTGATCG
>JBOHAJ010000214.1:0-3745 GCA_050697715.1 Gaiellaceae bacterium | reverse complement strand
GGAGCTCGTCGTAGACGCCGTCGACGTAGTCCCGCGGCGTGTCGTAGTACATGTTCATCTCCTCGACGATCACGCCCTTCTCGCGCTCGATCTCCTCGGGATCCAGCTTCGAGTGTCGGAGCATGTCCACGAGGACGTCGAGCGCGACGTCACGGTGCTCGGCCGCACACTTGACGTAGTAGCCCGTGTACTCCTTCCCCGTGAAGGCGTTGAACTCGCCGCCGATGGAGTCGATCTCGCCGGCGATGTCACGCGCCGAGGGCCGGTTCTCCGTGCCCTTGAAGAACATGTGCTCGGCGAAGTGGGCGATCCCGTTCGTCTCGCGCGTCTCGTAGCGCGAGCCTGCGGCGAGCATGACGAAGCAGGCCACGGACTTCGCGGCCGGCATGTCGGCGATGACAGCCCGCAGGCCGTTGGAGAGCGTGGCCTTCGAGAAGGCGTTCACGTGCTGACGATGCTCCTCTCTTCGTAGGCGTCGAGGCGACGGCGCCACTCGTCGGGAACGGGCATGGGCGCGTTCGTGGTGTAGTCGTAGGCGACCAGCACGGACGTCGCCTCGAGGACGAGCCGCCCGCCGCCGCCACGGATCTCGTGCTCCATCTCGAAGCTCTTCGTCCCGACCCGGGGCACGCGCGCCCCGATCTCGAGTGTCTCTGGGAAGCGCGCCGGCGAGCGGAAATCGACCGAGATGTGGGCGAGGATGAGCGAAAGCTGGTAGTGAAACTCGACCCCGAGGGCCTCCACCAGGTAGCCGATGCGTGCGGTCTCCAGGTACGTCAGGTAGACGGCATTGTTGACGTGCTCGGCGACGTCGACGTCGCGAAACTCCACCTCACGCCGGTGGATGTAGCGGTAGCCGTCCATCGCGCGCATGGTACTTTCGCGCTCCAGGTGTCCGGCGAGCTGACCCGGAAGGCGATCCACGCGCAGCCCGAATGGCTGCGCGGCGTGCCGGAGCGGGTGGGCGCCCGGCGGCTGCCGGCCGGACGCGTCGTCCTCACCGGCTGCGGCACGTCGTTCCATGCCGCACAGACCGGTGGGGAGGCGATGCAGGCGCTCGAGGCGGCCCTCCGCCCGCCCGAGGTCGACCTGCTCGTCGCAGTGAGCCACGAGGGCGAGACGCCCCTCACGCTGGAGGCCGTCAAATCCTTCGACGGGCCCGTCTGGCTCGTCACCGGGAGGGAGGGGACGCCGCTCGCCGAGGCCGCGGACGAGGTGCTCGTGGTCACGCCGGAGCTGGAGGAGTCCTATTGCCACACTGCGAGCTACACCTGCGCGGTAGCGGCCCTCGCGGCGCTGGGCGGGGAGGACGTTTCCGTCCTGCCGGAGGGAGTCCAGCGGGCGCTGGGGGAGCGCGAGCCCGCCTCGGACCACGAGCGCTTCGTGATCGCCGGCGCCGGCCGCGACTGGCCGACGGCGCAGGAGGCCGTCCTGAAGCTGCGCGAAGGCGTCTACCTCGCGGCGGAGGCCCACCAAACCGAGCAGCTCCTGCACGGGCACCTGGCCGCGATCGACGAGCGCGTTCGCGTCTTCGTGCTCGAGGGCGAGGGACGAGCCGCGGAGCGGGCGCGCGACGCGATGCGCGCGCTCGGTGAGATCGGCGCCGACGCGACCCTCGTCCCGACCGTGCACCCCGTCGTGGACATCGTGCGCTTCCAGCTCCTCACCCTCGACCTCGCGGAGCGTCGGGGCGTCGACCCGGACAAGATCCGCTGGGACGACCCGCGCTGGAAGGCCGCCCACGACTCCTACGCCTAGTGCACCCATGAGGGGGCACTAGCCGCGCGAGAGCAACCAGAGCCCGCAGACGGTGTAGAGCACCAGCAGGAGGAGCAGCGGGTACTGCGTCGCCGTCGCCAGCCGCGGCGAGCGGAGGAGCGCCACGGCCCGGTCGTGCGCGAGCACGAGCCCCGCGACATGGCCGACGATGAGGGCGCCGACCTGCACGTACCAGATCGCGTTGGCGCTGAGGCGCGGAGGCTCGGGCGGGCCGGCCGTACCGAAGAGGTCCCAGCCACGGCCGAAGGGGTCGGAGGCGAGCGGGACGAGCGCCTGTCCCTGGTAGACGAGCAGCGAGAAGTAGTGGGCGACCGTATAGGCGAGTGCGATGGGGAGCAGGCTCGCGAGGAACTCGCCGGCGAGATCGCGCCGCTCGCCCGAGAGAGCCGCAGCCGCACGCACGGCGAGCGTGTACGCGAGCCCGACGAACACCACTACCGCGACGAGGCCGGCGAGGCTGAAGAGCGTCGAAACGATGTCGCCAGTACGGGGAGCGAGCCCCGAGACGAGCTCGTAGCGCCAGTCCACCCACCAGCTCGTGCGGCTGAAGCCGTCGAAGGCGACCGAGCCGAGCATGACGGCGACGAACGGGAGCGTCCCCGGTCGCGGGTCGCGGATCGAGGCGGCGAGGAGCGGCAGCCGGAGGACGAGGCGGCGATCGCGCACGCTCAGGGGGGCGAGCTTGGCGAGGAAGCCGAAGTAGACGCTGAAGGCCTCTCCGTTGGCGAGCCACGCCTCCCGCCCGAAGAGGAGCATCGCCAGCCAGGTCGCCGCGCTGTAGAGGTAGATCGCCAGGGCCAGCGCCCGTGGGCTCGCCGGCTCCACGTACGCGAGTTCGAGCGTGGCGAAGGCGAGGAGGAGGACGGCGGCCGGCCAGCGCCCCAGCCTCCGGGGGTAGTCGAGCGGCGGCTCCCACTCGAGTCCCGCCCACCCTGAGAGCCAGGAGACGGCGTCGGCGGCGGCGCGCCACGGGTTCAGCGCGGCCCAGACGTTCCCGAAGAGGACGACGAGCGGCACGAGGCCGAGCCAGAAGGCAACGTAGACGAACGTCGGGGCGATGTTCTCCGTGGGCGAGTCCTCGCCGACGAGCGCGGCAGCCGCGACGACGAGGAGCAGCCCGAAGCCGGCGGCGCCGAGAAGAACCCGCAGCGGACGGGCGAGCAGGAGCCGCTCGAGCCCGGCGCGGAGCGGCCGCCCCCGGTCGGCGCCTTCCAGGCGTGGCTTCGTCCAGAGCGCCCAGAGGGCGAGGAAGGAGACGAGGAGGACTAGAGCGCCGCCGTAGTAGAAGAGCCAGAGCGGGACGGGGAGGTCGCGAATGCCTCCGATTCCGTGCGCGAGGACGAGGCTCAGGGCTCGACCTCGAGCTCTGCGAGCGGGAGATGGCGCCCCTCCAGCTCGATCTCGAAGCGGCCGACGAGATCGGCGGTGAAGCGGATCCGCGCGGGCACGCCCGGGGCGACGTCCACGGAGAGGTCGTAGCCATGCAGGTGCACTTCGTCGGAGACGTCGGAGCGCACGACGAAGACGACGCGGTCGCCCTGCTGGACTGAGCGCCGCTTGATGCCCCCGACGACCTTGCCGTCGCGGAAGACGACGACGACCCTCGTCGGCCCGGTCTCGGGCGGAGGCGCGGTCTCCGTCTCGGTCTCGGTTTCTGTTTCCGTCTCGGTTTGGGTTTCGGTCTCGGTCTCGGTCGTGGTCGACTCAGTCGTCGTCCCGGCCGGCGTGGTGGCTGACGTGTCCTCGTTGTCCTCCGGTCGCAGCACGAGGAAGAGGACGACGCCAAGCACCACGACGCCGACCGCGAGCAGGATCCTCCTGTTCATGGCGAACCTCCGTTGTTGCTCGTACGGGCCTGGGTCAGGCCCTGAGCGGCGGCGCGCGGCCTGCGTGCCCGCTTGCGAGGGCGGCGACGGGCCGGAGGTGGGCCGTTGCCGGGCGGGGGGAGGCGGGCGAGGGCTCGAAG
>JBOHAJ010000213.1:0-6282 GCA_050697715.1 Gaiellaceae bacterium | reverse complement strand
TGACCACCTCGGCGCGCGTCCTCGCCGCCGGATGACCCGGCCCGACCCGCTGCGCCGGCGCCGCTGTCACGCGCTCGCGCTCGCCATGGTCCTCGGCGTCCTCCTGATCGCGTTCGAGCGCACGTGGATCGCGCTCGGGGGAGGCCTCGCGGGCATTGCCGTGCTCCTGCTCGTGTGGCTGCGCGAGTGCCGCGGCGAAGACGACACGGATTCGACCCAGAGCGGCACACACGCGGGAATCGGGCCTCGCTAGCCTCGATTCATGGACGAAGCGCGCAGGGTGATGAAGCGGCTCGAGCGGATCGAGCGCCTACAGCAGGAGGAGGCTCCGGCCGCCGCGCTCCTGGCTGAGGTGCGCCAGCTTCTCCGGGAGGGCGAGGCCTGGATCGCCGCCGAGGGGGAGGCGGCGGGAGCTCACGATGCGCTCGAGCGCTGTCGCGGCCAATTGGAGTCGAAGGGGGAGGCGCCCAGGGAGCGCGACGGGGCAATTCTCTAGACACCGAACCACGGATCGGGGCCGGGCGCGGACCCGGCTCGCCAGCCCCGGCGAGGGCCGGAATTCCGGGAGGATTGTGCTAGGCTGGCACGAAACAGGAGCCCTCAAATGGGCCTTTCCGGAATCCTTACGCGTCCGTTTGTGCGGACGCCTGCCTCTCAAGGAGCGACGCTGGGCCAGGTCATCGCTCTCGCCAACCAAAAGGGGGGCGTGGCCAAGACTACGACCACGCTGAACCTCGCGGTCGCGTTCAAGGAAAAGGGCTTCAGCGTCCTGGCGGTCGACCTCGACCCGCAGGGCAACCTGACCATGAGTCAGGGCATGGATCCCGACACCGTCGAGCGGTCGATGTTCGACGTCCTGGTCCACTCCCTCCCGATCCAGGAGATCATTCACCACACGGAGGTGGACCTGGCCGTCTCCTCGATCGACCTCGCGGGCGCCGAGCTGGCGCTCTCGAGCATGATCGGGCGGGAGCGCGCACTCCAGAAGGCTCTGCTGCCGGTCCGCAACGGATACGACTACATCCTCGTCGACACCCCGCCCTCGCTCGGGCTCCTGACCATCAACGCGCTCGCCGCGGCGGACAGCGTCATCGTGCCCGTCCAGTGCGAGTACCTTTCCCTGCGCGGGCTCGTCCAGCTCGAGAACACGCTCTCGATGATCCGGGAGAATCTCAACCCGACCGTCGAGATCCGCGGCATCCTGCCGACGATGTACGACGGGCGCACGCTCCACAGCCGCGAGGCCATCGAGATGCTGAAGGAGAACTTCGGCGAGCTCGTCTTCGACACTCGAATCCGCAAGACGGTGCGCTACGCTGAAGCGCCCGTCCAGGGCAGCTCCGTGCTCAAGTACGACCCCTCCGGCGCGGCCGCCGAGGCCTACCGGGAACTTGCAAAGGAGGTGCTCGATGGCGCGACGCCGCGCAAGCATGCGTGAGGGACCGCTCGCTGAGCTCTTCAGGGCGACCGAGGCCGCGCAGCGGCAGGCCGAGAAGGGCGGGCAGGGCTCGCCCGTGCCCGAGGAGCAGCCGACCGTCGAGCACGCCGGCCCCGTCGACCCCGAGCCGGCCGCACCGTCCGCGCCGCCGGCTGCGACGGAGAGCGGGACCGTCGCGCCCGCGCCGGCCCAGCGGCGCGGATCGGCGCCGGACCAGGAGCCGGAGCCGCGCGTCCGCCACATGCCTGCGAGCCTGCTCGACGCCACGCCGCGCCTCCGGACGACGCCGCGTCCCGAGTCGGCCGCCTATCTCGCCGTCATCCGCGTGGTCGGCGTCGGCGGGGCCGGCCTGAACGCCGTGAACCGCATGATCGAGGCCGGGATCTCGCAGGTGGAGTTCATCGCCGTCAACACGGACATCCAGCAGCTGAAGACCTGCGAGGCGCCGATCAAGCTGCACATCGGCCGCGAGCTGACGCAGGGACTCGGCTCGGGCGCCGACCCGGAGATCGGGCGGCGCGCGGCGGAGGAGGCGGAGGACCAGATCAAGCATGTCCTTCGCGGCTCCGACATGGTCTTCGTCACCGCCGGCGAAGGGGGCGGCACGGGCTCCGGAGCGGCACCCGTCGTCGCGCGGCTGGCCAAGGACGTCGGTGCGCTCGCGGTCGGCATCGTGACCTTGCCGTTCCGTTTCGAGGGCACGCGCCGGCGCGCGCAGGCGGACGGCGGCGTGGCCGAACTGCGCGAGGTGTGCGACACGGTCATCGTCATTCCCAACGACCGGCTGCTCGAGGTGCTCGACCGCTCGACCTCGATGCTCGACGCCTTCCGGGTGGCCGACGACGTCCTCCGGCAGGGGGTTCAGGGCATCTGCGATCTGATCACGATGCCGGGCCTCATCAACCTCGACTTCGCGGACGTGCGCACGATCATGACGAGCGCGGGCTCGGCGCTCATGGGCATCGGCTTCGCAACGGGCGAGAACCGGGCGCAGGAGGCCGCCGAGCGGGCGCTTCGCTCGCCGCTGATCGACACCGAGCTCGTGGGCGCGCGCGGCATCCTCCTCTCGATCGCGGGGGGCGAGGACCTCACGCTGCTCGAGGTCAACGAGGCCGCCGAGGTGATCCGCCGGGGCTCGACCGACGACACGAACATCATCTTCGGCGCCACGATCGACGAGCGTCTCGCCGGTCAGCTCTGGGTGACGGTGATCGCGACGGGCATCGGCCAGCCGGGAGCGCCGCAGCCAAAGCCGGGCCCCGACCCGCTCGAACCGCCCAGCTTCCTGAGCGACCTGTAGGCGCGCCCGCGCACGGGCTACGCTCTTCGCATGAAGGGCGCGGTCGCCGCCGGCCACCCGCTCACCGCTCGGGCGGGCGCGCGCATC
Source organism: Gaiellaceae bacterium (assembly GCA_050697715.1). Taxonomy (GTDB): domain Bacteria; phylum Actinomycetota; class Thermoleophilia; order Gaiellales; family Gaiellaceae; genus DASQWP01. The sequence goes on along the minus strand of JBOHAJ010000213.1, from coordinate 3,457 downwards.
CTCGAGGAGGGTGGCAACGCCGTGGATGCGTGCATTGCGGCCGGCTTCGTCTCCTGGGTGGCCGAGAGCCCGCTGACGGGGCCGGGCGGGGGCGGCTTCATGCTCGTCCACCGGGCGCGGGATCGGAGCGATCGCCTGCTCGACTTCTTCGTCGCCGTCCCCGGCCGCGGGCTCGAGCCGGGCGAAAGCGGCGAGATGGTCGCGGTGGACGTCCCGTTCGCCGAGCACGCCACTCAGGTCTTCCACATCGGCGGCGCCTCGTGCGCGGTCCCCGGCTCCGTCGCCGGGCTGGCGCTCGCCCACCGCCGCTACGCCCGCCTCCCCTGGTCGGAGCTCCTGCGGCCAGCGGCGGAAGCCGCGCGTGGCGGTGTGGAGCTCAATGCCGCCCAGGCGTTCCTCCACCGCATCCTCGATCCGGTGCTGCGCCTGGAGGAGGAGGGGAGGCGGATCTACGGGGCCGAGCGGGCGCTCCGCGAGGGGGAGCGGATCGTGATGGCGGACGTTGCCGACACCCTCGAGTGGCTCGCCGCCGAGGGGCCGGACGTCTTCTATCGGGGCGAGCTCGCCCATCGGATCAGCGCAGCCGTCCGGCGAGCCGGCGGCTGCATCACCGAAGGGGACCTGGCCGCCTACCGGGTGATCCAGCGGCGGCCGGTGCGCGCCGCCTACCGGGGGGCGGAGTTCGTGTCCAACCCGCCGCCGTCCTCGGGTGGGCTCCTGCTCGCGTTCGCGCTGCGGGTGCTCGACGCGCTCGGCTCCCTCCCCCGCAGGGACGGTGAGCGCCTAGCCCTCCTGACGGAAGTCATGCGCGAGGCGACGCGGGCACGGGGAGGAGGCTTTGCCGCCGGGCTCCACCGGGGCGGCGCGACCCGCCGGCTCCTTGCCGATGCGCGCATCGAGCGCACGACCGCCACCGTCCGCTCTGGGCTGCGCGCCACGGCGCAGGAGATCGCCGGAGCTCCGTCGACGACGCACATCAGCGCGGTCGACGGGCGCGGGAACGCGGCCTCGCTCTCGGCCTCGACGGGCTGCGGATCGGGAGTGGTCGCGCCCGGCACGGGCGTCCAGCTCAACAACATGCTCGGCGAGGAGGACCTCAACCCCGCCGGGCGGGCCGCTCGCGTGGGCCAGCGCCTGACGAGCATGATGGCGCCCTCGCTCGTGCTCGCCGGCGGACGGCCGCGGCTGGTCGTCGGAAGCGCGGGCTCCGTACGTCTGCGCGCCGCCATTCTCCAGATCGTCATCAACGTCGTCGACGGGGGGATGGACGTACGCGAGGCCATCGAGGCGCCGCGTGTCCACCTGGAGGACGGCGTCCTCCAGCTCGAGGGAGGCATCGACCCGGCCGTGGCGGACGAGCTGGAGGCCGCCGGCTACAAGGTGCGGCGCTGGGAGGGGCGCAACCTCTACTTCGGCGGCGCTTCGGCGGTCGCCTTCCGCGAGGACGGAGGATTGGAGGCGGCCGGCGACCCCCGTCGCGGAGGCGCGGGGGTGGTCGTCTGAGCGTCGCTCGCGTTCGGCTCGCTCCCGTGGCCGTGCGGAAGGCGCACCCGAGCGATGCCGCGGCGCTCGTCGAGCTCGCCCGTGCCGTCGGCGCGGAGCCGCAGGGCTGGCTGATCACCGACGGCGGCTGGCGTGGCGTCTCCGAAGAGCGGCGCTACCTGCGCGCGGTTCGCAGGCACCCGGACGCAGCCGTCCTCGTGGCGGAGGGCCCGGAGGGCCTCGTGGGCCGCCTTTCGCTCGCGCGTGACCCGCACCCGGCCAGCAGGCACGTGGCGGACCTCGGGCTCATGGTCGCGCAAAGCCACCGTCGGCGGGGGATCGGCCGTGCGCTCATGCAGGCGGCCGAGGAGTGGGCGCGCGAGGCGGGCGTACGGACGCTCGAGCTGCACGTGTTCCCGCACAACGCCGCCGCAATCGCGCTCTACGAGAGCCTGGGATACGAGCGGGAAGGGCTTCGCCGCGGCCACTACCGGCGACCGGACGGTTACACCGACGCGATCCTCATGGCGAAGGAGGTGGCTCGGTGAGAGTCGGGATCGTCCTCGCCTTCGTGATCGCAGTCCTGGCCCCCGCCGGCTGCGGCGGCGGGCCGGACGAGGCCGAGGAGGACCGTGCGGTCGCGGCCGCAAAGGAAGCATATGCGGAGGCAAAGGCCGAGGGCGTGGACTTCGCGAACGGCCCCTGCCTGGGCGCGATCATGGAGAACTGGGTCGCCGACGTCGCGCACGACCCGCGGCAGGACGTGGACGACGAGCCCGAGAACCAGTGCGAGGCCTTCCGCTCGGGCGAGGCCGACCACTTCGTGGAGCTCGACCTCGACGGTAACCTCATCCGTGCCGAATGACCGAGCCGTCCGAGCCGCAGCGGAGCCGTGTCCTCTTCGAGGAGGAGCTCCTGGAGGAGGAAGAGGAGCTCTGGGCCGACGACTCGGGCGAAGACCACGCCGGCTGGTCCTGCGTCGCCACCGACCCGTTCCCCTGCCCGGCGGGCGGCTGCACGTTCGTGGCGGAGTTCATGACCGCCGTGCACCTGATCCTCGTCTGGGAGCAACGTGACGACCCCAACCTCCTCTGGCACGCGCAGCGGGCGAAGGAGGTCGGGCGGAACCCGCGCGTGGTCGAGTACGAGCCCTCCTTCGGGCCGAGCGCCTCCTACTACGCCTGGGAGGCGGCGGGACGGCCGGTACACGGGATCAAGCAGGCGTCCTAGGGATCGAAGCCGCCGACGCTCCTGCAGCCCGCGACAAGCACCTCGAGCTCATCCTCCGGCTCAACCCCGTAGGCCTTCCGCAGCCGCTCGCGTTGGAAGCGCGCGAACGCCTCTGGCTCGGCGACGTCTGCGGGGATTGTCGGATGCGCCCAGAAGCCGGAGCAGATGATGCGGCCCTTCTCATACGCGGACGCGGCGGCACGCACGGCCTCGACGTCGTAGCCGACGCCGAAGAGCCCCAGCCTGGGGTCGGCGACACACGTCGGCGCGGTCGCCATCTGCCGCTCGAGTGCCTCGATTTCCTCCGGCTTGTCCAGCTCCTCGGAGGTGAAGCCGTCGTCCGGCGGGCCCACTGGGCAGACCTCGTCGGGCGGAGGGACGGCCGCCACCGGGATGCCGACGGCCTTGGCTTGCTCGTAGTTGTAGATGCCGCGCGCCGGGTCGCCTTCGGGCATAAGGACGCCGCCCTCCTGTGGGGGTCGCGACTCGGGCTCCTCCGCGCCCTCGGCGCCGCAGGCGGCCGTGGCCGTCGCTAGGGCCAGGACAAGGACGAACCCGAATCGCAGCACCACGCCGCGACCTCCTTCCGGTCGAATGGTAGTCGCGCGCGCCTACAGAGGCTCGACGCGGCCATTCCCCGAGGCGCGCTCGCGGATCTCCCGTTCCCGTGCGACCGCCTCGGCCGCCCGGTTCAGCATCGGCGCGAGCCGGACGACTCGCTCGCGCTCGGAGCGGAGCTCGAGCA
>JBOHAJ010000212.1:0-1692 GCA_050697715.1 Gaiellaceae bacterium | reverse complement strand
CGAGCAGGGAGCGCTCCGCGGCGGACACGACCGCGAGATCGCAGACGGCGAGACCGGCCTCGACGGCGTCATAGTCGTCGAGCTCGCGGCTGACAGCGACGACGCGATCGCCCACGAGGCGCACCTTCGTCGCCTCCCCGACGTCGCAGTGGCACGGCTTCGAGTCGACGGCGAGCGCGAAGGCGGCGCGGCTGGCAAGGAGGCGGGACACGGCCTGGCGCTCGAGGACGTGGTCGACCATCGCCACGAGGAAGCGAGCGGCGGCGGCGCGCCCGCCCACCAGCACCGAGGAGCCGTTGCCGAGCCCGAAATCGTCGTTCCCCACCAGTTCGACGTCGAGGCCCCGCCGCGCGACGAACTCGCGCACGTTCGCCTGCGCGTGGCCGAGGACGACGATGATGCGTTCCACGCCTGCGCTCCGGAAGGTCGCCACGGCCCGTTCGAGGAGCGTGACGCCGGCGACGCGCGCGAGCGGCTTCGGAGCGCCTCCGAGGCGAGAGCTGGATCCCGCCGCGAGAATGACGCCGACGGGAACCTCGAGGAGCGGCTCCGACCGGCCACGTCCGAGCTCCTCGAGCGCGGGAAGCTGGCTCTCCGGCTTCGAGAGGCTCTCGACGGTCGTCATGCGTCCCTTGCTGGCGGTCTCATCCACGTCTGAACTTAAGGACGGCCGGCTCTTGGCGGGAGCGACTCGACGATCGCTCGAAGGGTCGGAACGACCTTGGAGAAGGGCTCCCAGCCGTGCAGGGAAAGGGCGTGGTCACGCCTACCTTCCCGCCAGCGGAAGACGACGTGGTCGGCGTGGATCGTCGCCGAGGCGCCGGAGGGAGGCGCGAGGGCGAGCGTTCCCGCCCTCCCTCCCCAGACGAACCACCCCGTCCCGCGCCCGAACAGGCGTGCCCTCGAGCGGGAAGACGAGGGTCTGGAAGGCGTCCTCGAGGTCGCCTGCCTCGACGACGATGTGGACGAACGCGGGGGGTCGGTTGCGGCTCGGCTCGGCAGAGGCGGTTCCCGACTCCAGGTTGAAGGTCTCATAGCCCAGGCCCGCCCGCTCGATGGCACGGGTGCTGTAGGTCTCCGCCTGCGGGACGCGCCTCGGGCAGGCGGAGCCAACCAGCTCCATCCGCCTGCACGCCCTGAGAGCGGCGCTCGGCATCGGCCCCATCGCGACCGGCCCCGACGGGCGAGGCGAGGCCGTCTCCGCTCGCTGCGTCGTCGCCTCTGGAGACACTGAACCGCACGAGACGCGGATCACGCTCACCGCGGCCACCAAAGTACCGAGGCCCAGCACGACCCCAGCGATCGCCGCGGCGAGCTGCTGGCGCGGTCTCATCTCCTGCTACGTACAACGCTCCTCCACTCCTACGTTCCGCGGACGGCTCCAGGTTCCCCTCAGGCTGACACCTTAGAGATCCCCCCTGCCGAGGCCGAGCCGCATTCCGGACGCTGCCACGCCGCTTGCCGTGGAAAGGAGGGCCAGAAACCCGTTCACGTAGAACTCCGCCACTGGGACGCTCTCGCCGCCGGACGCGGCTGGGCGCTGCTCGGTCGACGGGCGAGGAGATGCGGAGCTCGAGTTTGTGCCCCTACGGAAACATGCGGGCCTCAGCGCCCGAAGCGCCGGTGACGCTGCTGGTAGCTGCGTAGGGCGCGTAGGAAGTCGAGCTCGCGGAACGCCGGCCAGTAGACGTC
>JBOHAJ010000211.1:0-9994 GCA_050697715.1 Gaiellaceae bacterium | reverse complement strand
CTCCCGGAGGCCGAGCTCGACCGCTTTACGATGCGGATCGCGATCGGCTACCCGCCTCTCGCCGACGAGGCGAAGATGCTGACCGAGAACGCCGCGGAGACGCCGCTGGAGCGGCTGGAGCTCGTGGCCAGCGCGCAGGAGGTGCTCGCGGCCATCGACGACGCGAAGCGCGTCTTCGTCGAGGAGAGCCTCAACCGCTACGTGGTCGCCATCCTCCGGCACACGCGCTCAGACAACCGTCTATACCTCGGCGCGAGCCCGCGCGCCGGCCTGATGCTCCTGCGCGTAGCCAAGGTGCGGGCGCTCGTCGCCGGCCGCGACTTCGTGCAGCCGGACGACGTCAAGTCGGTCGCCCCCACCGTGCTCGCGCACCGGCTCATCCTCGCGCCGGAGGCGCGCTCCGCAGGCCTCGACGCCGAGGACCTCGTCCGCGACGTGATCGAGCGGACCCCAGTCCCCGTGTGAGAGCGGAGCTCCCACACGGGGACTAGAGGAGCGAGCGGAGAGCTACGGGTGACACAAGATCTTTTTGGTCAAGCTTTTTGCCTCCGAAGGAGGGAAAAAGGTTGTGTTGACAGAGAGCCGCAGGTGACAACATCTTTTTGGTTGCGCTTTTTGCCTCCTCCGAAGGAGGCAAAAAGCTCATGCTGACCGATCGGGGCCGCTGGATCCTCGCCCTCGGGGGCGGGATCTACCTCGTCGCCTGGGCCTTCGGCTCCAAGCCGCTCTACCCGGTGGCGCTCGGGCTCGTGCTGGCCGTGGCCGGAGCGGCCCTCTGGGTGCGCTTCCTGCAGCGCCCGATGCGGGTGCGGCGCACGCTCGCACGCGGCGACCGGCTGGACGGTGACGACGTTCCGGTTCAGGTGGAGGTGGAGACGGAGGGCCTCGTACCGGCGGGGAGCCTGGTCTTGCGCGAGCGGATCGCCCGCCTGGGCGAGCGGGAGACGACGATCAGTCGCCGCCATGGCCGCCTACGCGGCCGCTACACGCTGCGCCACGTGCCTCGGGGGCGCTACCCGATCGAGGCCGCCGAGATCGTCGTCGAGGACCCGTTCGCGCTCGAGCGCGTCGAGGTCCCGCTCCAGACAGGCGACGCCATCCTCGTCTACCCGCGCCTCGTGGACCTCGACCGCCTCTTCTCCGAATCGGGGGCTCGGACGCCGGAGGGGCGCCGCCTGCTCCTCCGCCGCCCCAGCGGCTTCGACCTGCACAGCGTGAGGGAGTACGAGCAGGGCGAGTCGCTTCGTCGGGTGCACTGGCCCTCGACCGCGAAGCGCGGCCAGCTCATGGTCAAGGAGCTCGAGGACTCGCCGCGCGACGAGGCTGCCGTCTTCCTGGACGCGGAGGCCGCAGGGGTCGTGGGAAAGGCTCCGGACTCCACCTTCGAGCTCGCCGTGCGGGCCGCGGGCTCGCTCCTCAAGGCCCACGCGAGCCGGGGGCGGCGCGCCTCCCTGATCGTCAACTGCGGCCGGCCCGTCTACCAGCGCGTGCACTCCTACGACGGCGACTGGCGACGGGCTCTCGAGGTGCTCGCCGCCGTGGAGCCCGACGGGCACGTGCCCGCTGCGAGCCTGCTCGCCGACGACGCCGGGCCCGCCGGACGGGCGCTGGAGCTCACCGTGGTCACGTCCGCCCTCTCCCCGCGCCTGACCGACCGCCTTGCGCACCGGGCCGCGGCACACCACGGGGCGACGCTCGTCTACGTGGACCCGGCGAGCTTCACGTCCGACCCGTCAGGCCGGCCGCCGAACGAGGCTGCCGCGCAGCTGCTCCGGCTCCAGCGGGCCGGCATCGCCGTTGCCGTCGTGCGCAAGGGCGACGACCTCCCCGCCGTGCTCGGCCCCGACTCCCTGAGGACCGCCGTTGGTTAGGACGTTCCTCCTCTTCGGCTTCGCCTCTGCGCTCGTCGCGGTCGCCTGGCTTCGGCTGGAGGAGCTTCCCGTCTCCTGGCGCGAGGTCACCCCGCTCGTCGCCCTGGCGCTCGTGCCGACGGCCGCCGCCGTCTTCGTGCGGAGCCGCCTGGGCGTCGCGGCCGTGCTCGCCGGCACCACGCTCTTCGCGGCCAGCGCCGCCTTCGAGATCCCGCTCGCGGAAACGCGCCCCGGCGACCCGCAGCGCGACTTCTTCGGCCCGGTGCTCGACGGGATCCGGCAGGGCTTTCTCGACTTCTACGAGACGAAGCTCCCGTTCCTCCGCCTCGACTTCCCGCTCATGCACTCAGTCCTCCTGCTCGCGATCTTCGGGTTCTGTGCGCTCACGGGGCTCTTCATCGCGGCGCGGAAGCCCGTCGCCGCCGCGCTCGTGCTCGTCGCGGGGATCGGCTGGCCGGCGACGCTCTACCCCGGCGACAGCCCGCTCGCCCAGGGCGCGGTCGCGCTCGCCGGCGTCCTCGCCGTCCTCTTCCTCCTCCGCGGTGGGCAGCCGGGCCGGGGAATCGCGCAGGCGGCCGCCGCCGGCGTCGTCCTCGTCGCACTCGCGGCAGTGGCCTCGACGTCGGACGCCGTCGCCAAGGGCGCCTTCGTCCCCTGGCAGAGCTGGGATCCGTACGACCGGCCGGACGAGCCGGTCAGCGTCAGCTACGTCTGGAACTCGCACTACCTGGGGATCGACTTCCCGAAGAAGCGCACCACGGTCCTGCGCGTGAAGGTCTCCGGCACGCGCCGCTCGCTCTACTGGCGTGCGACCACGCTCGACGAGTACACGGGCCAGGGCTGGAACGAGAGTCTCGACCGCGGCCCGGCCGAGGAGCAGGAGGAGATCGACGAGCTCGAGCTCGACCCGCTCCTCCCGCAGGCGGCCCGGGAGGAGAAGAACTGGGTGCGCCAGGACGTCACGATCGAGGCGCTGCGCGACAACCACCTCCTCGCCTCGGCGCAGCCGGTGCGCTGGAAGCCGCCGAGCGACACGCCCGTCCAGCGCGCGTCGAACGGCGCTCTCGCGCTCTCGCGCACGCTCACCCAGGGGCGGCGCTACACGGTCTGGAGCTACATCCCGCGCGTCAACCCGAGCGAACTCGTGCAGGTGAAGGGCGAGTACCCGGAGTCGGTCGAGCGTTATCTGGAGATCCTCCAGACAGTCTCGGTGCCGGAGTGGGGAGATGAGGCCAGGCGAACGGAGATGGCCCGCTTCTTTGCCGACAACGAGGGCGACTTTCTCATCGACTCGCACCGCGAGCTCTACGAGATCGCGGTGGCCCAGACCGGGGACGCCCGCAACCCGTACGAGGCCGCCTTCCTGCTGGAGGCCTGGTTCCGCCAAGGCGGCGGGTTCGCCTACGACGAGTCCCCGCCGCCGGCCGTCGGGGGGGAGCCCCCGCTCGTCGCCTTCGTCACCCGCGACAAGCGCGGCTACTGCCAGCACTACGCCGGCGCGATGGCGATCATGCTCCGCCTCCTCGGCATCCCGTCCCGCGTCGCCGCCGGCTTCACGAGCGGTCAGTGGAACGCCGACGACAAGGAGTGGGTCGTCACCGACCACAACGCCCACACGTGGGTGGAGGTCTTCTTCCCCGGCCACGGCTGGCTCTCGTTCGACCCGACGCCCGGCCGCGGCCAGCTCTTCGCCTCGTACTCGTACTTCGGTGCGGGCTTCAACCCGGGCGACGCGGCCGACATCGGTCTGGGTCGGCTCTCGGGGCTGACGCCCCAGCAGCGCGAGGCGATCGAGGGCGCGCGCGGCCAGCCCGGCCGTCCAGGCACTCCAGACCTGGGCGGCACGGGATCGGGCGGCGCCGTCGGCGTCGTCACCGACAAGGGACCGAGCCTGCTGCTCCTCGTGCTCATCGTCCTCGGCGGCGCCTACTCAGCCGTCGTCGCGCTCAAGGCGAGCCGCCGCACGCTCCGCTTCGCCACGACCGACACGCGCGAGCTGGCGACCGCGTGCCGGCGCGACCTCGTCGGCTTCCTCGCGGACCAGGGAGTCGAGGTACCGAGCAGCTCGACCCTGCCGGAGATCGGCGCTGCCCTCGACCGCCACTACGCCGTCGAGGGCGACCACCTCGTCCGCGACCTGACGCTCGCCCGCTTCGGGCCCCCCGCGGAGGCGCCCGACGCGCTCCGCCGCGCCCGCCGCGAGCTGCGGACCGTGCGGAAGCAGCTGCGCCGGGCCCTGGGCGTGACGAGCCGACTCCGCGGCTCGGCCAGCCTGCGCTCGCTCTCTGCGTGAGCGTGACGCCGCTCTCGGCCGTCGTCATGGCGGCCGGTGAGGGCCGCCGCCTGCGTCCGCTCACGGAACGGTGGCCGAAGCCGCTGCTCCCGGTCGACGGGCGACCGGTCTTGGCGGTACTCGTGCGAGAGCTCGCCGCCGCCGGCTTCGAGCTGGCGACGGTCGTCGTCGGGCACCTCGCGGAGCAGATCGAGGCGTTCCTGGGTGACGGCTCGGCCTTCGGGCTCGAGGTGCGCTACGCCCGTCAGCCGGAGCCGCACGGCTCGGCGGACGCGGTTCGGCGCGCCGTGGCGGCCGGCGCTGCGGCGCCGCTCCTCGTCGCTGCAGCGGATACCCTCTTCCGCCCGGGGGATCTCGCGCGCATGGTGTCGTCCTGGGCCGGGGAGACGGCGGGGGCGCTCGGCGTCCGGCCGTCGAGCGACCCCGAGAGGACGCCGGTCCGGGTGGAGAGAGGGCGCGTCGTCGCGCTGGGCGAGGGGGAGGGGCTCACCGGCGCGCCGCTCTGGATCCTGGGCGAGGAGCTCGCCGCCCGGCTCGACGGGCTCCCCGGGCCGCCGTTCGAGCTCGCGGACGCGTTTCGCGAGGCGCTCGCGGCGGGGGAGACGATCCGGGCGGTGGAGCTCGGACCCACCCGTGACCTCACCCGCCCGCAAGACCTCGTGACGGAGAACTTCCCGTATCTTTGGATGTAGCGGCATGACCGAGACGTATGACCTCTTTCAGCAAGGGCGCGACCACCTCGCGGCCGGCCGAAACGCCCAGGCGACCGTCCCGCTCGAGAAGGCCAAGAAGCGCGAGCCGGAGAAGGCGTCCATTCGCGAGGCGCTCGGGATCGCCTACTTTCGTATCCGGCGCTTTGCCGAGGCCGAGCAGGAGTTTCGGGCCATGATCGACATCAAGCCCGTCGACGACTACGCGCACTTCGCGCTCGGCCGCTGCTTGGAGAAGCAGGGCCGTCCCGAGGAGGCGGTCGCCCACTACCGCCTCGCGAACGTGTTCCGCCCGGAGAGCCACGAGTACCGCCGGGCGCTCGAGGCCCTCGAGGGCTAGGCCCCTGAGAGCCGTCGTCCAGCGCGTTCAAGAAGCGCGGGTCCTGGTCGAAGCGCAGGAGATCAGCCGGATCGGCGCGGGGCTGTGCATCCTTCTCGGCGTCGCCGAAGGCGACGACGAGAGTAAGGCCGTGCGGCTCGCCGGGAAGGTCGCGCGCCTGCGGATCTTCGAGAACGAGGAGGGGAAGTTCGACCGCTCGCTTCTCGACACGGGGGGCGAGGCCCTCGTCGTCAGCCAGTTCACGCTGATCGCGGACACGGCGAAGGGGAATCGCCCGAGCTTCACGGAGGCAGCCCGGCCCGAGCACGCCGAGCCGCTCTACGAAGCCTTCTGCGGCGCGCTCGAGCGCGAAGGCGTCCGCGCCGAGCGCGGCGTCTTCGGCGCGCGCATGCTCGTCGAGATCACGAACGACGGCCCGGTCACGATCATCCTCGACCTCTGACGGGGGCCGCCCGCTGCGGCAACGGAGGGCCCTGAAGAATTCGCCTCAGGATGGCTCGGCACGCGGGCACGGCCCCGCGCAGTTACTGGGCGTGTCAGCGACCACCGTCCGGTCGTGTCCCTACCATCGCACAGCACAGAGCTAGTGCATGTACAGCTCTAGCTCGCGATAGCCCAAGCCGAGATTGGCTTGTGCGGAAGGGAGTGCCGGATGGCTTCCGGACACGCGCGGATCCTCCCGATGAAGACTGCCGGGACGGAGCACTTCATCGAGCGCACCTACCGCGAGGGTGGGACGTACCAGTGGGTGCGGGAGACGCTTGTGAACGCGATCGAGGCGGACGCGAAGCGCATCGAGTACTGCGTCGAGTGGCAGGCCGTCGAGAACTTGGGTGTCTATCGCCGCGTGGTCGCGGATAACGGCCAGGGGATGACGGGTCCAGAACTCGTAGAATTCTTCAACACCTTCGGCGGCGGGGGGAAGCCGATCGGCGGCCTCCACGAGAACTTCGGCGTCGGCGCGAAGACGTCGCTGTTGCCCTGGAACCGGTGCGGCCTCGTCGTGATCTCATGGGTCGACGGCGAGCCATCGATGATCTGGGTGCGCTACGACGCCGAGACGGGCGAGTACGGACTTCGGCTCGAAGAGACAGAAGATCCCGACACGGGCCTATTCAGCCTCGACGAGGTCTACCGCCCGTACGCAGACGAAGAGCACGGGTGCAACTGGGAGGCGGTCAAGCCCGACTGGATCGAAGACCACGGCACCATCATTGTCCTTCTCGGGAACGAGCCGACCGACGACACTGTTCTCGGCGACCCAGATCGGGCCGAACAGGACATCAAGGGGATCTCTAGCTACCTCAACCGTCGCCTCTGGAGGGTCCCCGAGGGTGTCCAGATCGCCGTCGACGAACTCCGGACGCAGGATCGGCTTCAGTGGCCGGACTCGGAGAGCCTGGCGCACTCGCCCGAGGTTCCCGAGCGCAGGACGAGTCTCAGAATGATCCGCGGGGCGCGACACTTCATCGAGTACCCGGTCGAGGCATTCAAGGCCGGTCGGCTTGCTTCACGCGGGTCAGTCGAACTCTCGGACCGTACAGCCGTCGACTGGTATCTCTGGGACGGCCCACGCCCTCAAGTCGGTTCCTACGCGGCTGTCGGCGGATACATCGCCGCGCTCTACCGGAACGAGCTTTACGACGTTTCGCTGCACCCGGCGACGTTCAGGTCGTTTGGAATCAGCGAGAGTGCCGTGCGAAGCCGCGTTTGGCTGATCGTCCGGCCACCCGAGGCGATGGAGGGCACCAAGCAGTTCGGCGTCTATCCGCGTACCGACCGGAACGCGCTTCACATTCTTGGCGGTCCGAACGCAGGCCGGCCCCTTCCCATGAACGAGTGGGGCAGCGAATTCGCCGACAATATGCCGCCCGAGATCCTCGCGGCGATCAAACTCGCACGCGCCCACGGCGAAGGGACGATCACGGACTCGACGTGGCGCGACCGGCTGGCCGACCGTTTCGGGTCGCGGTGGCGAATCGTGCGGCTCCGGAGCAGGCGCGGTGGCCCGCTGAGGGTCGAGCCGACGGCTCGGGGTACGATGCCCGCAAGGCGGCCCGCTCGAACCGTCTTGCGCAAGTCTGAAGCTTCCGGCAACGGGGGCGGGCTGAACGGGGACTTGAACACTGGGCGGCTGCCGGGCTTCGAGGAAGCGAAGGCGACCTCTGTCGCGGGAGCGATCCCACACTACCGCCGGGTAGGGAAGGACGACGTGGAGCCGGGAATGCTCGCCGCGTGGCAGCCGAACGACCCTCTGTGCACGGAGGGAGTCGTGCTCCTGAACGTCGAGCACCCGGTGCTCGTTGAGCAGATTGAGTTCTTCCAAGGCCAGTATCCCGACCACTACGCGGACGACATTGCCGAGAACGTCATCGCGGCGTACGGGGAGATCGCAGTCGCGAAGGTCGCTCACTCCGAGCACCTGAAGGGAATGCACCCGTCCTCAGTGATTGAGAAGCAGTTCCGCAGCGACTCCGCGCTCACAATGTCTCTGCTCGGCCTTATCAGCGAAGAGGCTGTGATCGCGCCGCGGCTCGGGAAGCTCGGCGTTAAGAGGCGCACCGCGTAAACCCCAACCGTTCAGTGGTTGCTCGAACCTTCACGGGGCCGAGCGACCACTGAGCGGCCGGACACGCGAGCTTCGTCGCCTTCTTGGCCCGCTGTTCACGGTCGTCATGCTTGACGAAGTGTGAAGTGAACGGGCGCGGGTCTTCGGCGCGCGAATGGTGGTGGAGATCGCCAACGACGGGCCTGTGATCCTCGTCCTGGATTCCTAGCGCGCCGCGGGCGAATGCCCGGCGCGCGCTGCTATCCTGTCTGCACACGACATTTCCCCACCTGGAGAAATGGGCGCCCGGCGCCCATTTTTTGCGAGAGGGCAGGAACCATGACGGTCTACGAAAAGGAGAGACAGCTTCATCGCGAGGTCGCAGCGACGGTCGAAAATCGTCTGCCGGACGTCGAGGTGCTCGCCGTCGAGCTCGGCGGGCCCGACCGGTTGACGGTGTACGTCGACCATCCCGAGGGTGTCGACCACGCGCTCTGCGAGCGGGTGACGGGCGAGCTGCGCCACTACCTCGAGCGGTACACCCTCGACGTTTCCTCGCCGGGGCTCGAGCGGCCGCTCCGCACACCGAGGCACTTTGCCGGGGTCGTCGGCCGCAAGGTGGCTCTCCGAACCACACACGAGGTCGAGGGCCGCAAGCGCTTTCGCGGCGAGGTCGTCGAGGCCTCCGAGCAGGAGGTCACGCTCGAGGCGGGCGGAGAGCGTGTGGGCATCCCGTACGAGGCGATCGCGCGGGGCAATCTCGTCGAAGAAGGGCAGGTGCGGGGATGACCCGGGAGATCATCGAGGCGGTCAGAGAGATCGAGAAGGAGAAGGGCATCGAGGGCGAGACCCTCGTCCACGCGCTCGAGGACGCCCTCCTCGCCGCCTACAAGAAGACGCCGGGCGCGGCGCGGCACGCGCAGGTCGAGCTCGACCGCGGGAGCGGCGACTTCCGCGTCTACGCCATCGAGCTCCCGGCCGACGTCGAGGAGCGCCTCCTCGAAGAGGCGCGCGAACGAGCCATCGTGGAGCTGGAGGCGGCCGAGGCGGAGAACGGCGAGCGCTCCCACACGCTCATCACGGACGACGACCTCGTCATCGACTGGTCCGACCTGCCCCAGGAACAGGTCAAGCGCAGCGACGTCACGCCCGAGAACTTCGGGCGCATCGCCGCCCAAACGGCCAAGCAGGTGATCCTCCAGCGGATCCGCGAGGCCGAGCGCGAGATGATGTACGACGAGTACGTCGACCGCGTAGGCGAGGTCGTCACGGGCATCGTCCAGCAGGCCGGCGACCGCAACAACGTCCTCGTCGACCTCGGCAAGGTCGAGGCGCTCCTGCCGCGCTCCGAGCAGGTGGACGGCGAGCGCTACGAGCAGGGGAGCCGGATCAAGGCCGTGATCACGGAGGTGCGCTCGGGCACGAAGGGTCCCCAGGTCATCCTCTCGCGCCGCGACCCCGAGCTGATCAAGACGCTCTTCGAGCTCGAGGTGCCGGAGATCGCCGACGGGCTCGTCGAGATCCGCGGCGTCGCGCGCGAGCCCGGCTACCGCTCGAAGATCGCCGTCGAGTCGCACGCGCAGGGCGTCGACCCGGTCGGAGCCTGCGTGGGCCCGCGCGGCTCGCGCGTGCGGATGGTCGTCTCCGAGCTCCGCGGCGAGAAGATCGACATCATCCCGTGGAACCCTGAGCCCGCCCGCTTCGTCGCCAAGGCGCTTTCGCCGGCGCGGGTGCGCGAGGTGCTCGTCGACGACGAGACGAGTGAGGCGACCGTCGTCGTCCCCGACGACCAGCTCTCGCTCGCCATCGGCAAGGAGGGCCTCAACGCCCGCCTCGCCGCCCGGCTGACGGGCTGGAAGATCGACATCGTCTCCGAGTCCGAGTTCGCGCGCACGGAGGCTGAAGCAGCCTACGGCGGGGACGACGACGCGGAGTTCTCCGGCCGCTGCGCCGCGGTTCTTTCGAACGGCAAGCGCTGCCCGAACACGTCGGTGCCCGGCTCGCGCTACTGCGGGATCCCCGCCCACCGCGAGCTCGCCGCCCGCGAAGAGGCCGGGGAGGAGCTCGACCCCTCCGAGGCCGTGCCGATCGGCGGCATGCCCGAGGAGACGCCTGAGGCCGACGGCGAGGTCCCGGCGGACGGCGACGACACCGCGGAGCCCCAGGACGAGGCGGCCAAGGCCGCGCCCGAGGAGGAAGAGCAGCCTGCACCGTGAGCGAGCCCATCAGGAC
>JBOHAJ010000210.1:0-17360 GCA_050697715.1 Gaiellaceae bacterium | reverse complement strand
GTGGAACCTCCCGGTTCCCCCACACCCCCTCCACACGCTCATAGGCCAAAGGTTGGCCTATGTGCGAGCCGCTTCTCCGGGTCGAGGACCTGCACGTCTGGTTCGACCTCGAGGGCGGCGGCGAGCTGCACGCCGTCCAGGGCGTGAGCTTCGACCTGGACGAGGGCGAGCGCTTCGGGCTCGTCGGCGAGTCCGGGAGCGGCAAGACCACCACGATCCTTGCGGTCATGGGGCTTCTGCCGCCGTCCGCGAGCGTGTCGGGGAGGGTGCTACTCGACGGGCGCGATCTCCTGGCCCGCGGCGAGGCCACCGTCGCCCCGCACCGGTGGCAGGACGTCGCCATGGTCTTCCAGGGCGCGATGAACGCCTTCAACCCGGTGAAGCGCATCGGGAGCCAGATCGTCGAGCCGATGGAGCTGCACGAGATCGCCGAGGGGCGGCAGGCTCGCCGGCGCGCCGGCGAGCTGCTCGAGCGCGTCGGCATCCCGGCAGACCGGGCCTCCCGCTACCCGCACGAGTTCTCCGGCGGGATGCGGCAGCGGGCCGCGATTGCGATGGCGCTCGCGTGCGACCCGAAGGTCCTGCTGGCGGACGAACCGACGACGGCGCTCGACGTGATGGTGCAGGCGCAGATCCTCGAGCTGCTCGTGGCGCTCGCGAACGACTTCGGGCTCGCGCTCGTGCTCGTCACCCATGATCTCCCCGTCGTCGCGCAGGTCTGCGGGCGCGCCGCCGTGATGTACGCGGGTGAGATCGTCGAGACGGGCCCCGTGGAAGCGCTCTACCACGAGCCGCGCCACCCGTACACGCGGCTCCTCTACGCCGCGACGCCGGACCTCCGCGGGGACGGCGAGCTCGCCTCGATCCCCGGCGCGCCGCCCAGGCTCGACCGGCCGCTCGTCGGGTGCCCCTTCCGTCCGCGCTGCGACAGCGCCTTCGCTCCGTGCGCGGACCAGCGGCCGGCGCTCCTCGGGGTCGGGTCCGGCAGGGCCGCGGCCTGCCACCTCAACACGTTCGCGCGCGAGGTGACGAATTGAGCACGAACGGCTTCGGGCCGCTCCTCGAGGTCGAGGATCTCGTCACCCGCTACCGCGTGTCCCGCGGGGTGGTGGGGACGCTGGCGCGGCGTCCGCGGCAGTGGGTGCACGCGGTGGAGGGCGTCTCCTTCCGGCTCCGCCGCGGCGAGATGCTCGCGCTCGTCGGCGAGTCGGGCTGCGGAAAGACGACGACGGCGCAGAGTGTACTCCGGCTCGTCGAGCCCGAGGCCGGCTCCATCCGCTTCGACGGGCAGGACATCACGACGCTCTCGCACCGCGCTCTCCGGCCTCTTCGGCGGCACATGCAGCTCATCTACCAGGACCCGTACGAGTCGCTCGACCCGCGCTTCCGGGTGCGCGCGACCGTCGAGGAGCCGCTCCTCGTGCATCGGATCGGCTCGGGCGACGAGCGGCGAGAGGAGGTCGAGCGCGCCCTCGAGCTGGCGGGCCTGAGCCCCCCCGAGCTCTTCCTCGACCGCTATCCGCACGAGCTCTCGGGCGGCCAGCGGCAGCGCGTCGCCATCGCGGCCAGCCTCGTCCTCCACCCGGATCTCCTCGTCGCGGACGAGCCGGTCTCCATGCTCGACGTGTCCGTGCGAGCCGGCATCCTCGCCCTGCTCGACGACCTCCGCCGCCGCGGGCTCGCCATCCTCATGATCACGCACGACCTCTCGACCGCCGCCCGCTACGCCGACCGGATCGCCGTCATGTACCTCGGCCGCATCGTCGAGGAGGGGCCGGCGCGCGCCGTCGTCGACAATCCGCAGCACCCCTACACGCGGGCGCTCCTCTCGGTGGTGCCGCGGCCGGACCCGCGCGAGCGGGTCAGGCCGGAGATCCTGCGCGGCGAGACGCCCAATCCCGTGCACGTGCCGCCAGGCTGCCGCTTCCACCCGCGCTGCCCGATGGCGATCGCCGAGTGCAAGCAGGTCGATCCCGAGCTGCGCCGCCCAGCGGCGGCAACGACGCCGTCCCACGAGGCGGCCTGCATCCGGGTGTGACCATCGGCCCGTCGGCTCCGACCGAAGCGCTGGAACGCTACGTCGAGGAGGTCCTCGAGCTCCGCGGTCTGCCCGGCCTCTCTCTGGCCGTCACGACCGGAGCGGTCTGCTCGCGTCCGCGACGTTCGGACGTGCCGACCTCGCGGCCCAGAAGCCCGTCGAGCCGGCGACCCTCTTCGAAATCGGCTCGATCGGCAAGACCTTCACCGCGGTCGTCCTTCTGCAGCTTCACGAACAAGGGCGGCTCGACCTGCATGCCCCGGTCACGACCTCTCTTCCCTGGTTCCGGGTTCGTTCCGAGCACGAGCCGATCACCGCGCACCATCTCCTGACGCACACGGGGGGAATCATCGCAGGGGCGGACCTCAGCTCGGATTCCCGCTTCGACGTCTGGGCTCTGCGGGCCACTGAGGTTGGAGGCCCGCCCGGAAGGCACTACCACTACTCGAACGTCGGTTACCGAGTCCTTGGTTGCATGCTCGAGGAGCTGACGGGTCGCCGCTACCAGGACGTCGTGCGCGAGCGCGTCCTCGCGCCGCTCGGCATGGTCGGGAGCGATCCGGCGATCACGAGCGAGACGCGGAAACGCCTCGCCGTCGGCTACGACCACTGGTACGACGACCGCCCTGCCCGCCGGCTCGACCCGATGGTTCCCGCGACGTGGGTCGAGACCGGGACCGCAGACGGGTCGATCGCGGCGAGCGCCGAGGAGCTCGCCGTGTTCCTGCGCATGCTGCTGAACGGCGGTCGGGGCCTTCTCTCGCCAGAGTCGTTTGCGCTCATGACTCCGGACGGGAACGACTGGACCTACGGCTACGGGCTGGAGAGCCGTACCGTCGACGGTCAGCGCCAGATTCGCCACGGCGGCTCCATGCCGGGGTTCGGCTCGACGATGCTCGGCGACCTGGCCGCAGGCATGGGTGCCGTCGTGCTCCTCAACATGCCGGACGAAGGCAACGTTACGGAGGAGGTGGCCACCGCCGCACTCGATTTCTATCGCGTCGGCCAAGGCGCACCGTCGCTTCCCGACCCCCTCGCGGTCGAGAACGCGCAGGAGTTCGAGGGCGCGTACTCGGACGGAGGACTCCGGCTCGTCCTCACCGTCCAGGGCGAGCGACTCGTTCTCGTCCGCGACGAGGTGGAGGTGGCGCTCGAGCCTCGCGGCGACGATCGGTTCTTCGCAGACCATCCCGAGTTCGCCCTCTTCCTCCTCACGTTCACGCGCGAGGACGGAGTCGTCGTGGAGGCCTGCCACGGGTCCGACGTCTACGTCCGCGAGGGCGTCGAGCGTCCCTCAACCGGCCATCCGCCACCCAAATGGAGCGCGTTCGTCGGCCACTACCGTGCGTACAACCCCTGGATCACGAACTTCCGGGTGATCCTACGGCGGGATCGCCTCGTCCTGGTCCATTGGTGGGGGTCTGAGGATCCGCTCACACCTCTCCGCCGTGACACGTTTCGGGTCGGCGACGAGGATTGGTCGCCGGAGCGGCTGCACGACGGAGAGGCCTTGCGCGCGAACCTCTCCGGCTGCGACTACTACCGGATCGCGCCTTAGCCCGAGGAGCCCCAGCGACGGAGAACGAGCGCGAGCACGGTCGCCACATCGGCGATCGACTCGACGTCCACCCACTCGTCGACTCCGTGCAGGCCCTCGCCGGTCGGTCCGTAGCAGACGGCCTGGCCGGGACCGAGGGGCGGCGCGAAGAAGCGCAGGTCGGTCGTAGCCCGTGAGGGCTCGGGCTCGAGCGCGCCGCCTCGCACCTCCCCATGGCACTCGGAGAGGAGACGGACGAGCGGGCTGCCCGCGTCGAACGCGTAGCCCCGCGCGCGAAAGCCGCGAAACTCGATACGCGCGTCGCCGTCAACGCGCTCCACCGCCGCGGCGAGGAGCGCCTGGGCCTGCTGTGGATCCATCTGAAGCGGGAAGCCGAGCCGAACGTCGAGCACTGCGCGTCCGGGCGTCATCGACGGCCAGTCGCCGCTATGAAGCGCGCCGACGTTGAGCAGGTAGGGCCGCTGCACGCCGGCAAACTCCGGCTCCGGCCGCTCGTTCAGCGTCGCCTCGAGCCTGCGGAGGGAGGTGGTGACCGCGAACGCCGTTTCGACCGGGTTCGAGCCCTCGTCGGCGTGAGAGGCGTGGCGGGAGTCGCCGGTGAGCGTGATCCGCGCCCAGATGACGCCAGGTGCGACCAGGTCCATCGCTCCGTTCGTGGGCTCGGCGATGACGACGCCGTCCGCCGAAGGTCCCTCGAGGCACGCTGCGAGCGCTCCGTTCCCCCCGCACTCCTCCTCGATGACGCTCTGGTAGACGACGGACCCTGGGAGGCGACCGTCGGCGAGCGCGGCCTCGACGGCGAGCAGCATCGCAGCGATGCCGCCCTTCATGTCGCACGCGCCGCGGCCGTAGAGCCGTCCGTTCTCGATCTCGCCTCCGAAGGGCGCCTTCGTCCAGCGGTCGGCCGGCTCCTCGCTGACGACGTCCACGTGGCCGTTGAGGAGGAGCGAGCGCCCGCCGGCTCCCTCGAGCGTCGCGACGAGGCAGCGACGCCCCTCGTACGAGAGCAGCGGAATCCCGCTCTCGGCGTGCTCGGCGAGCGCGGCCGCGTCCGGCTCGACGGAACGGACGTCGAACCCGAGCTCGCTCAGACGCTCCTCGACCAGGCGCTGCGCCGGCTCCTCGTTCCCGAGGAGGCTGGGGACGCGGACGAGCTCCTGGAGGAACGCGACCGTCGCGGGCAGGCGGTCCTCGACCGCCTGCCGGACCGTCTCGAGCTCGCTCACGACCCGCGGGCGAGGTCGATCGCGTCGGGGGCGAGGAGGAGGCGTTCCCGTCGGTACGGGAGCGGCGCGGCCGGGTTCTCCGAGTCGATCTCTCGCGCGAGGCGGTGCCCGTCGAAGATCGCCTCGGCGACGATCCGAGGGGCGACGCAGTCGCCGATCCGGTAGAGGCCCTCGATCCCCTCCGCCCGCAACGCCTCCCCGTCAGCCTTGAGCTCCAGGTAAAGCGCGTCGTTCGAGAGCCGCTGGGTGCAGAGGACGACGGCGTCGGCCTCGAGCTCGAGCGGCTCGCCGAACTCGTCCCTCGCCGTCACCCGGCCGGGCTCGATCCCGGTCAGCATGACGCCGGCCCGCTGGCGCACACCGACGTCGTGCAGGTGTTGTCGTAAGAGCGGCCCCTCGAGCGTCTCGTCGCAGATGGGCGCGATCTTGTCCAGGCAGCTCACGAGCTCGACCTCGAAGCCCTCGCCCGCGAGCTTCTCGGCGAGCCCGGCGGCCGTGAAGTAGCCCTCGCC
This sequence comes from Gaiellaceae bacterium, assembly GCA_050697715.1. Classification (GTDB taxonomy): domain Bacteria; phylum Actinomycetota; class Thermoleophilia; order Gaiellales; family Gaiellaceae; genus DASQWP01. The sequence continues at coordinate 12,026 of JBOHAJ010000210.1, read as the reverse complement.
GTCGAAGACGACGACCCGCTCGCCCGGCGGCGTCTTCCCCTCCAGCATCACCTGCTCGGGCGTGAGCACGTGGGGGAGGGAGGCGTCAGCACCCTGGACCGGCTCGTGCGTCAGGTAGTTGACGCCGTCCGTCGCCCAACGGGCCCCGGTCGCCACGACGACGATCTCCGCCCCGTACTCCCGCACCCCGGCGGCGTCGAGCCGCGTCCCGGTGATGACCTCGACGTTCGCAAGCTTGGAGAGTTGCACGGAGCGCCAGTTGAGGACACGGCCCCACTCGCCGAGGCCGGGGAGGCGGGGGATCCAGCGCATGACGCCGCCGATCTCCGCCTCCGCCTCGACGAGGTGGACGCGGCGGAAGCCACGCTTCCCGAGGACGATCGCGCACTCCATCCCCGCCGGCCCGGCGCCGACGACGAGCACGTCGTTGTCCGCGTTCTCGGCCCTGTCGAACCGCTCCGGGTGCCAGCCGCGCCGGTATTCCTCGCCGGCGGTCGCGTTCTGCGTGCAGCCGATGTGGTTGCCCCACTCGGCCTTCATCACGCAGACGTTGCAGCCGATGCACTCGCGCACCTCGCCGTAGAGGCCGTCCTCGATCTTCCGGGGGAGGAAGGGGTCTGCGATGGACGGCCGCGCCGCCCCGATCAGGTCCCAGGCGCCCGAGCGGATGATCTCGGCCATGCGGTCCGGGTTCGTGAGGCGGCCGACGCCGACGATCGGCTTGGCGGTCACCTCGCGCACCCGCCCGGTCCACTCGAGCTGATAGGCCTCGGGGAAGAAACGGGACGCGCCGGAGTCCTTCGACCACTCCGTGATGGAGCCGACGTTCACGTCCCAGAGATCCACTAGGTGGTCGGCAAGAGAGATGAATTGGAGGCCTTCGTGGATCTCTATTCCGGCGGGTCCCAGCGCGTCTACACAGAGGCGCACGGCGATCGCGCAGTCGTCGCCGACCGCCTCGCGCACGCGCTCGAGCGTCTCGAGCCAGAAACGGGCGCGGTTCTCGAGCGGGCCGCCGTACTCGTCCGTGCGCCGGTTGTAGAAGGGGGAGAGGAACTGGAGTGGTAGGTAGCTGTGCCCGCCGTAGACGTAGACGATGTCGAAGCCCGCGTCACGGGCGGCTTTTGCGGCCCGCACCCAGTCGTCCTGGACGCGCCGGACGTCCTCCTTCTCCATCGTCTTCGGCACGACGAAGTGGTCGTAGTCGCTCGCGAGCTGTGAAGGCCCGACCGCCGGCGTGCGCGCCTCGAACGCGCGGGCGTGCACGCCGCCGTGCGTGAGCTCGATCCCGGCGAGCGAGTCGAAGCGGTGCGCCTCCTCGCACATGAGGGCGAGGTTGCGCAGGTCCTCCTCGTCCCAGAAGCGCGTGGAGACGGTCGGCCAGAAGTCGGAGTCCGCACTCACGAGCGCCTCCTCGGTGCAGACGGCCGCCCAGCCGCCCTCCGCCTTCATGCCCCGGAAACGGGCCTGCGAGCCGGGCTTCTCGCTTCCGAACCCGGTGCAGTGCGGCACCTGGTAGAAGCGGTTCCGCAGCGTCTTCGGGCCGATCCGGACCGGCTCGAAGAGGACGTCGTGGCGGGGATCGCGCGGCATCGGCCGGGATAGGATCGCTTGTGGGGAGCAGGCGGTCAAAGTCCAGGCGCGCGAGGAGCTGCTCGCCGCCGGCGCGCCGCCCTTGACCGATGAAGCTTGAAGGGGCGAGTGCTGCATGAGACGCTACCGTCCAGCGGCACGCTCGGACACAAACACAATCCCGGTGAAGGAGGCTCGACGATGGCGCAGCATCCAATGGAGCGACCCGGCGCGCTCAGCCGGCGTGATTTCCTTCTCCGCACCGCTGGGGCCGCCACCGTCCTCTCGGGGGCGGGCGGCTTGCTCGCGGCCTGCGCCAGCGAGACCACCCCGACGGCCGAGACCGGCGAGCAAGGTGAGGCCCTCGGACCCGGGGGCCTACCCATCTCGCGGCCTGACAAGCGCGTCACCATGCCGTTCTGGGAGGACCCGATCGAATCCGGGCTCGAGCCCGAGACGGGTGGAACCTTCACGGTGTTCAACTACCCGGACTACCTCTACAAGAAGCTCCTCAATGAGTTCGGCAAGAAGTACAAGGTCGACGTCCAGTACACGGCGTTCCAGAACATCTCCTCCGGCATCCAACGCCTCGCCTCGGGGGCCGTTACCCCCGACGTGATGGAGATGACGCCTGACAATCTCAGCCGGTCTGTTGCCGGCAAGCTGATCAAGCCGCTCAACCTCGACTACATCCCCAACCTGAAGGCGAACATCTGGCCGGATCTCGTGAACCCGTTCTACGACGTCGATTCGCACTACACGATTCCGTACACGTGCTACGCGACGGGAATCGCGTGGCGCACCGACAAGGTGACGGAGGACATCGCCGGGATGGCGCAGCCCTGGGACATCTTCTGGGAGGCGGGCGCCTACAAGGGCAAGGTCGGCCTCCTGAGCGAAGAGCGCGAGACGATCGGCATGGCTCTCCTGCGCAAGGGCCACCTCGACATCAACACCGAGGATCCGAAGCTGATCGACCAAGCAGTCGCGGATCTGAAGGAGCTCTACGGGGTCTGCAACATCAAGGTGGACGACATCCAGTACCAGGCGATCCCGGAGGGCACGAGCTGGCTGCACCAGGCCTGGTCGGGCGACATGATCGCCGGTTACATCTACTACCTGCCCAAGGGCACGCCTGCGACGGCGCTCGGGTACTGGAAAGCGGACAAGGGCAAGGTGCCCATCCAGAACGACTGCTGGTCGATCTGCGCGACGACGAAGAAGCCCGTCCTGTCGCACCTGTGGCTGAACTACATCATCGACAACGGCGTCGCGTACGAGAACTTCGTCGACTTCAACGGCTACCAGCCGCCGCTGAACGAGATCGACCCGGCCACCCTCGTCTCCGAGGGGATCGTCCCGGAGCACCTCGCACACAGCGTGCTGACCAACGACGACCTGGGGCCCGACTCCTTGCAATACGGGACGCTCACGACGCGCGGCCAGCAGCTCTGGCAGGACGGCTACTCCGACTTCCTGGCCGGAAGCTAGAACGAATCGTGTACCGCCGCTGGCTCTGGCCCGGATTCGCGTTCCCCGGGCTCCTCTGGCTGATCGTCCTCTTCGTGGTCCCGTTCTATGCGGTCGTGGCGATCGCGTTCGGGACGGTCGATCCCGTCCTCTTGGGGCCGGTTCCGCTCTGGAATCCAGTCGACTGGAACGTCGGCTGGATCGTCGAAGTGCTCCACCGGCTCTCACCGGGCGGGACGTTCTACGGCGTCGCGATCCGCACGATCGCGTTCGTCGGCATCGCGCTCGCACTCTCCCTGCTGATCGGCTACCCCGTGGCGTACTACATCGCCCGGCACGCGGGTCGCCTGAAGGTGGTTCTCCTCGTCCTGCTCATTCTTCCCTTCTGGATCAGCTACTTCATGCGGATGCTGGCCTGGGTCAACCTGCTTTCGCCCGACGGCTACGTGAACCGGTTCCTCACGTTCACCCACGTTCTCAGCGAGCCCCGTGACTGGCTCGGAGGCCAGGCTTCGACGGTGATCCTGGCCCTCGTCTACGGCTACATCCCGTTCCTGATCCTGCCGCTCTACGCCGCACTCGACCGGATCGATCGGAGCCACCTCGAGGCCGCTCGCGATCTCGGCGCGAGCCCTTGGAGCACCTTCTGGCACGTCACCCTGCCCCTGTCGAAGCTCGGCATCCTCGGAGGGGCCGTCCTGATCACCCTCCCGATGTTCGGGGACTACTACACACCCGACATCGTGTCCGGCGCACCCGAAACCTCGCTGATCGGAAACCAGATCGACCTCTACTTCCACTACGGGGGACAGCCGACGATCGGAGCCGCGATCACGGTCATCCTCGCCGCGTTCCTCACCGTTCTCATGGCGTACTACCTGTGGTCGATCCACCGTGCGTCGCGGGAGCTGCCGCAACTATGAGCGTGATGGCCCAGGAACAGAGCCGCGCGGACGTTCCCATCCCGACCCGGCTGTGGGGCTGGTTCAAGAATCCCTGGGGCCGGCCTCGCTTCCTCGTGCTCGTCACGTGGGCCTACGTCGTCTGGGCGATCGTCCCCGTGCTGATCGCGGTTCAGTTCTCCTTCAACGCAACGCGCTCGCGCACGGTCTGGTCGGGGTTCTCGACCCGGTGGTACTGGGGCGACCCCGTCGATTCCGTGTGGCACGACCCGACTCTGCGGGACGCCCTGATGCAGAGCCTGAAGCTCGCCGGCGCCGACGTTCTCATCGCCACCCCGCTCGGCGTGCTCCTCGCCATCGGGCTCGCCCGCTGGCACGGGCGCGGATCACGACCGTCGAACTTCCTCATGCTCTTTCCGCTCGTGACCCCGGAGAGCGTCATGGGCGTGTCGCTCCTCCTCGTCTTCACCCACGTGTTCACGTTCGTCGGCACCGGCACCCCCGCGCAGATCCTCGGCCATGTCACCTTCTCGATCTCCTATGTCGTGGTGATCGTCCGCGGACGACTCTTCTCGATCGGACGGCAGTACGAAGAAGCGGCGGCCGATCTCGGAGCTTCGCCGGCCGCCGCGCTCTCGAGAGTCCTCCTGCCCCTCCTCACGCCGGCGATCATTGCCTCCGCGGCAGTCGTCTTCGCGATCTCCTTCGACGACTTCGTCATCAGCCAGTGGCTCTCGAGCGGAGGGAGGACCGACACGGTTCCGATCCGCATCTACAGTGCAACCCGGGCGGCCCCGCTTCCGTCCACCAACGCCATCGCAACCGTGGGAATGCTCTTCACCCTTTTTTCGATAACGCTCGGCTTCCTCGCCTGGCGATACTTCACCCGCGGCGAGCGGCGCAGGAGGGCTTAGGCGATGGACGCGCTCAGGACCTGAGGCGGCTGCGAGGTACGACGTGGCGCGCGGTGACATTCAGCTGATCGAACTGATCAAACGCTTCGACGACGTCACGGCGGTGGACGGCATCGAGGTGCACGTGCGCGGCGGCGAGTTTTTCTCCCTGCTCGGGCCGTCCGGGTGCGGCAAGACGACGACCTTGCGCCTGATCGCCGGCTTCGAGCAGCCGACCTCCGGCCGGATCCTCCTGGACGGAAACGACGTCGCCCGAACGCCACCCCACAAGCGGAACGTCAACACCGTCTTCCAGAACTACGCGCTCTTCCCCCACCTGGACGTCTTCGACAACGTCGCCTTCGGCCTCCGGCGCGCGAAGCGGCCCAGGGACGAGGTGGCGCAACGGGTCCGTCAGGCGCTCGAGCTCGTCCGCATGGGCGGCTTCGAGAAGCGAAAGACGTCACAGCTCTCGGGCGGCCAGCAGCAGCGGGTCGCGCTCGCCCGCGCGCTCGTGCTCAACCCGGCGGTCCTGCTCCTCGACGAGCCTCTGGGTGCTCTCGACGCGAAGTTGCGGAAGGCGCTCCAGATCGAGCTGAAGACGCTCCAGCAAGAGGTCGGCATCACATTCCTCTACGTGACGCATGACCAGGAAGAGGCGCTGACGATGTCCGACCGCCTCGCCGTCATGAACGGGGGGCGGGTGGAGCAGGTCGGCGCGCCGCAGGACGTGTACGAGGATCCGCAGACGCTCTTCGTCGCCGACTTCCTGGGCGCGTCGAACCTCATGGACGGGACCGCGCACGGCGGTCGCGAGGGGAGTTGCCGAGTCCTGCTCGACCAGTTCGAGCTCGAGGCGCGGGCCGGCGACAGCGGTGTCACGGGCGCCGTGAAGATCGTCATCCGCCCGGAGCGGGTCGAGCTGGAGCCCCACGGAGCGGCTTCCGGCCCAAACCGGCTTCCCGGGATGGTGGAGCGGCTCGTCTACGTGGGCTCCGCCGTCCAGGTAATCGTCCGCGCGGCGACCGGACAGGCGCTGCAGGCACTGGTGCAGAACACCGGGAGAGGCGTGCCGTACGAGCAGGGAACGCCGGTTCAGCTGCATCTTCCGGCCGACGCGCTGCGAGTGTTGTCCGATCAGGGCGATCAGGCCGGCGAGCCCGCGGGGTAGAATTGCTTATGGCCGAGCTGTACGCATCCGACCTTCGGGCGGCGCTCGAGCGCGGCGCCACGTTGCCGGCCGACTGGTACTTCGACCCGGAGATCGCCAGGGTCGAGCGGGACGCGATCTTCGCCCGCTCGTGGCAGTACGCCGGCAGGCTCGACCAGGTCGCCGAGCCGACCTCCTACTTCGCCTGCCGGGCGGGGCACGTCCCGGTGGTCGTCGTGCGCGACGCGGAGGGCATCCTGCGTGCCTTCGTGAACGTCTGCCGTCACCGGGGCCATCTCGTCGTCCAGGGCGAGGGGCGCCGGGCGACGCTCCAGTGCCCCTACCACGCATGGACGTATGGGCTCAACGGCTGTTTGCGGGCGGCGCCCCGCTCCGAGCGCGAGCCGGGATTCGACTTCGACGACTACCCGCTCTTGCCGGTGGCGGTGGACACGTGGGGCCCGTGCGTGTTCGTTAACCCGGACGCGGACGCGGCGCCGCTGGCCGAGGTGATCGGCCCAGTCGGTGCCGCCGTCGAGGCGTCGGGCCTCGAGCTCGGCTCGCTCCGCTTCCACCATCGCGGCGAGTACGACATCCTGGCGAACTGGAAGGTCGGCGTCGAGAACTACCTTGAGTGCTATCACTGCCCGGTCGCCCATCCAGGCTTTTCCAGCGTGGTCGACGTCGACCCCGACCGCTACGTCCTCAACACGTACGACTGGGTGTCCACGCAGCAGGGCTCGACGCGTGTGGACGGCAAGCGCCAGCCCTACGATCCGGCGGGCGAGATCGGCGGGAACACGTCCGTCTTCGTCTGGCCGAACTTCACCCTCGACGTCATCCCCGGCCCGCCCAACCTCGTCGTAGGCGTCTTCCTGCCGGACGGCCCGGAGCGCTCGTTCGGGATCGCCGACTACTACTTCGGCGAGGGCGTGGACGAGGCCCTGAAGGCCGACATGGTCGCCTTCAACGAGCAGGTCGGGAACGAGGACACCGCGCTCGTCGAGGGCGTGCAGGCGGGACTCGGCTCGGGCGTCGTGCCGCACGGCCGCCTGCTCGCCGAGAGCGAGAAGCTGATCGCACACTTCCAGCGGCTCGTCTACGGGGCGCTGACGGACGGGTCCGAGCGCAAGGCCTAAGACCCCGGCCCCTGCCGCTCCCACAAGCGCTCTTGAATCTCCACCTCGCGCTGAATGGGAGGAGCGCCTGATCGCTTGCCTCTACGGCGTTGACCCTTGCGTCTCGAGCGTTTGTACTCCTCCACCCATTTCCGCGTTGAGTACCACTGGTCGCGGCGCCGCACCGCGCGCAGTCGCCCTCGTTCAGCCGCTCGCCTCAGAGCGATGAGGGAAATGGTCTGGTCCGCCAGGGCGCTAATGGGGATGATCCGGTGCGGGCCGGCGAGCCCAGGCAGGAGGAATCGGTCGATTCCATGCTTGACGGCGCGCGCCAGAAGCTCGCCCAGTGCGGCCGAGTCGCCGCGGTCTGCACGCTCGAGCCCGCGCAGATACTTGGCCCGATCCTTCTTGTAGATGACGGCCGGCGGATAGCCCACTCTCACGAGCATCAGATTGAGCGCAAGGCGACCAACTCGGCCGTTTCCGTCTCGGAATGGGTGGATGCGTTCAAACGATGCGTGAAGATCAGCGGCGTGAACGATGAAATGGCGCCCGTCTTCAGTAGCGAGTGGGAGTCTCTTGGCCGCGTCGATCCAATCCGTCATGAGCGGTGGCACATCCGGCCAAGGGGCAGGGGTCATTCCCCCCGCGAAGGTCCTAATGTCGTGGTGGCGAAACGACCCCGGACCTTCCTGCTGTACATGGTCCGTCGGAGGAAAGTGGCGCCAAGCGGGCTCGACGACGAGTCGATGGATCTCGCGCAGCTCCGACATGGTCATGAGCTCCCGGCCGCTCCAATCTGCTTCCAGGCCTTGCTGATAGACCCAGTGGGCGGCTTCTGCGTAGCCCTGAACCTCGAGGTATTCCCGTAGTTCCTTAGCACCGACCGCCCGCCCCTCCTCGAGAAGGGTCTTGACCTCTTTGAGGATGAGCGTGTTGCCTTCAATCGCGGTCGAGTGGTGAGTTTCCTCGTACCAGATGCCCTCCCAGATGGCTTCGGCTTCGTCGGGCCGTGGGAGCCCACCGATCGTTTCCAGCTCGTCCACTGCGCGGTCGAGGCTGTCGAAGACTGCTTCTCGGCTCGGTCTGGCCATATTGGTACGTCATAGTAACAGAATCGAGAACGTACCAACCAAATTAGAGTACGCGCCCCCTTCGGAAACTCCAACGTACCAAACGTTGTCAGAGCCGACGCATCTCTTCTGCGAGCTCGCGCGCGCCCTCGAGGTCGCCCGCGTCCTCCAGCGCGCGGATGCGGCCGAGCAGGTTGCGCGCCCGCTCCCGCCGCGGCCCGTGCGCAAGACGCTCGCGCCAGAGCGCTTCCATCTCGTCGGAGAGCCGTAGCGCGACCTCCGGCGCGGGCTCGGCCTCGGGCTCCGGCGTGGCGCGTGTCGCAAGCACGGCCGTGAGCCCGAGCAGCCCCGCCAGCGGGAGCCAGGCAAGGAGCTGGGTCACGAGCGTGACTACGCGCTCGCTTCCGGAGTAGGCGAAGCCGAGCTCCTCGGGGCCGCCGACCTCGCCCGCGGCCGCGATCCAGACGGCGAGGGCCAGGACGACCGCGGCGAAGGCGGCATGGGCCGCGCAGAGGAAGGCGAGTCCGCTCCGCACCGGCTCGCGCAGCGGGTCGAGGCGCCCGCCGGGCTCGCCCAGCCCGGCGAGGACGGCGAGGGCGCCGACGGCGAAGACCGCGGTCGCGAGCGGGCGGAAGTCCCAGAGCGCGACACCTGCCCGCTCGAGCGTGGAGAGCCCCGAGAGGTCGAGCGCGAAGCGGGCGCGCACCGACCACGCCGCGTCGGCGCTCGCTGCGACGCCGACGACAGCGCCGCCCGCGAGCAGGAGGTCTCCTCGGCTCCAGGCTGTCGCTCTCACGCCGCCGGATAGGATCGCCCTCGTGGAGCAGGCGATCAAGACCCGCATCGGCGGCCACGTCGTCGTCGAAAGCCTGGAGGCGCTCGGCGCGGAGGTCGCGTTCGGTCTTCCCGGCGTTCACGCGCTCGCGATGTGGGACGGCCTGCGCACGAGCGGGGTCCGCTTCGCCGGCTTCCGCACGGAGCTCTGCGCCGGTTTCGCCGCCGACGGCTACGCGCGCGCCTCCGGGCGGCCCGCGCCGCTTCTCCTCTCCACCGGGCCGGGCGCGCTCATCTCGCTGGCCTCGCTCATGGAGGCCGCGAGCTCCCACGTTCCGGTGGTGGCGATCGCGAGTCAGATTCCCCGCGAGCTGATCGGCCGCGGGCGGGGCTACCTGCATGAGCTCCCCGACCAGCCCGCCTCCTTCGCGCCCGTCGTCAAGTGGGACTCGCGGGCCGAGAGCGCCGCCGAGATCCCCGAGCTGCTCGCCGAGGCCTGGCGGCGCGCGCAGACGCCGCCGAGCGGGCCCGTCTTCCTCGAGATCCCGGTCGATTTGCTCACCGGCGAAACTGACGTTTCGCCGGTGAAGGACCTCGACGGCGTGCCCGAAGCACCTCCTCGTCCGTCCGACGAGCTCCTGAGCGAGGCGGCCAGGGCGCTCGGCGACGCCGACCGCCCTGTGATCTGGGCGGGCGGAGGCGTGCTCCGCTCGGGCGGGTGGGACGAGCTCGCCGCGCTCGCCGAGCGGCTCGGTGCGCCCGTAGCGACGACGTACATGGGCAAAGGCGCCTTCCCCGAGGACCACCCGCTCGCGGCCGGCTCCGCCTGTGACGAGGGCGCCTACCAGGAGCTCGTCGCCTCGGCGGACGTCCTCCTCTGCGTCGGCACGCAGCTCGGCGCCGAGACGACGGGGCAGTACACGCTCGAGCCGCAGGGCCGTCTGATCCACGTGGACGCGGCGCCGGAGCGGGTCGGCGCCACCTACCCAGCGCTGGGCCTCGTGGGCGACGCGCGGGCGGTGCTCGCTGCGCTCCTCGAGCGCGTGCCGCAGCGGCGCCACGACGGCGAGGAACGGGTGGCGGCCCTGCGAGAACGAATCGAGCGCGGGCTGGATGAGCAGGGTCGTGAGGTCGAGCGCGGCCTCCTCGCGACCGTGCGCGAGGCCGTGCCCCGCGACGCGGTCACCGCCTGGGACATGACCATCCTGGCGTACTGGGCTGCCGCCCACTTCCCCGCCTACGCGCCGCGGCGCTTCCTCTACCCCCTCGGCTCGGGCACGCTCGGCTACGCCTGGCCGGCGGCGCTCGGAGCGGCTCTCGCGCTCCCGGGGACGCCCGCGCTCGCAGTCGTCGGCGACGGAGGCTTCCTGTACGGGGTGCAGGAGCTCGCGAGCGCGCGCCAGCACGGTCTGCCTGTCGCGCTCCTCGTGGTGGACGACGGCGGCTACGGGATCCTGCGGGAGTACCAGCGGGACTCCTTCGGCGAGACCTACGCCGTGGATCTCGCCCAGCCGGATTTCGCCGCGCTCGCGCGCGCCTTCGGAGTGCCGGCGGAGACGGTTCCGCCGGAGGAAGCCGGCGCCGCGCTCGGGCGCGCGCTAGGGCAGGACGGCCCGGCGGTCGTCCATGTGCCGGCGCTGCTCGAGATGTGGACGCCAACCGCGTAGTAGTGCCCCTCCCGGCAATACACGCCTGCTTCTGGCCCGCGATCACGCGGCGCCAGAGTCCACCCTCGCCCTTGACAAGGCTTCATTCAGCCTTGCCTGCGGACGAGTGCGGCCTCTGGCTTGGTGCTCGCGACCCAGAAGCGGGGCAGCATTACCGGGCGGGGCACTAGTGGCGGACTGGAGCCGCCTCGTCCGACCCTCGCTGCTGGGGCTCGAGCCCTACCGCCCCGGCCCGAGCCTGTCCGAGCTGAAGGCGGAGTACGGGCTCGACGAGATCGCCAAGCTGAACTGGAACGAGGACCTCTTCGGCCCCCTCCCGGGCGCCCTCGACGCCGTCGTGGCCGAGCTCGAGCGTGTCTGGATGTATCCCGAGCAGGCCTACACCGACCTCCGGGAGGCGGTCGCCGCCTGGCTCGGGATCCGGCCGGAACGGGTCGTTCCCGCCCACGGGATCCAGGCCCTGATCGCCACGGTGGCGCGCGTGTTCGTGCGCGAGGGCGACCGGGTCGTAGTCCCCAGTCCCACCTACGGCCTTTACGCGCAGGTGAGCGCTGCGGCAGGAGCCGAGGTGGTGCGGGTCCCCTGTCGCGAGCTCCGGCTCGATCTCGAGGCGCTCGCGGCGGCCGCCGAGGAGGCGAGGGCCTGCCTCGTGTGGATTTGCGACCCGAACAATCCGACCGGCGCGCTCGTGGAGCCCGGCGAGTGGGAGACCTTCCTCGCCGCGCTCCCGGAAGGCACGGTCGCCGTCGTGGACGAGGCCTACCGGGAGTACGTCACCCCCGAGCGGCGGATCCCGCGCGAGCGGGACGTCGAGGAAGGGCGTCCGGTCGTCCTCCTGCGCACCTTCTCGAAGATCTTCGGCCTCGCGGGGCTTCGCCTCGGCTACGCGGTCGTGGACGAAGAGCTGGCCCGCTTCATCGACGTCGTCCAGGAGCCCTTCAACGTGAACCGCGCCGCACTCGCGGCCGGACGTGCTTGCCTCGCCCGCCCCGATCGCGTCGAGGAGCGCAGACGCGAGTCGGCCGAGGCGCGCGCGCTCCTTTCCCGTCTCCTCTCCGAGGCGGGCATGGAACCGCTGCCCTCGGAGGCGAATTTCATCCTGGTGCGCGTCGGCGTGGACGACGGCGAGCTCGCCCGGGCGCTCGTCCGTCGCGGACTCCTCGTCCGCGCGGGCGGTGAGTTCGGGCTCGACGGCTACTTGCGGATCACGGTAGGGCCGCCCCCGCTCATGGAGCGGGTCGCCGACGAGCTCGCCCGCGCGCGGGAAGGGCTTTTAGCAGGCAAATCCCTGCGTTAGACTCGGCTAGATGCTTGACCGGCAATTCCGCCACCGCCGGCTGACGCCCGAGACACGGCGCCGCGCGCCCCGCTCGCCCTTGCACGTACTCCCGGTACGCGCTGCGGGCG
>JBOHAJ010000209.1:0-17447 GCA_050697715.1 Gaiellaceae bacterium | reverse complement strand
CGTCCGGGCATCTGGCCGGCGCAGTCGTCACAGAGGTCGGCGGCCTTCGCGCCGCGGCGCGCGTCCGCGTACGTCACGCGCAAGGCCGCACCCTTTCCTTCGCCCACCTCTTGGCCGCAGTTGTCGCACACGAGAATCGTCTTCCGCGCCACGTGTTCCTCCTGAATGGATTTCGGAAAAGTGCCGGTAAAACGATAACGGAATTCGCTGGTGCTTACTCGGCGCTGATGTGCGCGTCGGCAAAGGCTCCGACGCCGCCCGGGCTTCCGGAAACGTCGTTCTCTCGCAGGAATGCGTGCGACCAGTAATGAGAGACGATCGCGTACCCCTTGCGCATGCTGTCGGAGGAAGCGTGGTCGGGCCGCGTGTCGCGGATGGAATTCTCGTGAATTTCGCACTCGGAGTAGTCGCTGCAGAAGATGCCGATGCCGAGTACGTCCTCGACCTCGTTGCGCTCGACTTCGACCATGGCCATCTCGGTGACAGTGATCCCGCGCAGCGTCGTCTGGCGCACCCGATTCTCCCGCACGAGCGCGTGCACCGAATCCACGAAGATGCCTTCCTGGCCGCCCGTAATCACGCAGTCCTCGACGACGCTGGGCGCGAGGTCGGCCCCGAACGAGATGTCGATTCCCTGGCCGTACTCGCTGCGGAGCCCCAGGACCGAGCAGTCCCGGATCGTCACCTGGCTGCGGCGGACGTTGATCCCGTCGAGCACGGCACCACGCACGTGAACGTCGTCGAGCACGACCCGCTCGGCGTCCTGGACCGCGATCCCGTACTCACCGCCGACGACGGTCACGTCCCGGATCGTGACCCCGTCGGCGGTGACGACGATGCCTCCCCGGACGACCGCTCCCGGCTCGCCCACCAGGTTTTGCTCCTTGGTGAGTACGAGCGGCCCTTGGTGGACGCCCGCAGCGAGGCGCACCGTCGGAGGTTGCGTCGCCCAGGCGACGCCCCCCGCCGAGGCGAGGACGGCGAGCACCACCGCCGCAGTAGCGGGGCCGGTGCGTCCGAGCTCGCCGCCGTCCTCGCCGTAGGAGAGGCGGCGCAGAGGAAAGACGGCGTGCCCGAGCGTCTGGGTGAGCACCCACGACCCGGCGAAAAACGCGAGGGCAGCTGTGAGCGGAGGCTCGACCGCGAGCGGGATCGCAAGGCCCATCACCGCGCCGAGCTCGGCGAGCCCGAGGGGCAGCGCGAGCCAGCCCGGTTGGTACGGGAGGAGGCGGTGGTAGAGCACCGCGTCCACCAGGAGGCCGACACCCAGCATCAGACCCGCGAGCTCGACCGGCCACCACGCGTGGAGCAAGAGCGCGAGCGGGCAGGCTGCGAGGAGCGGAGCGAGGGAGACCGCCAGGCGGGTCTCGAGACGGCCTCTCAGCGTGTACGCCAACGCTCCACCCTGCGCAGAAAACCGTGCGCCGCATACCGCGCTCCAGCGAGCGTGTCGGCGGCCGGAAACGCCCACTGCGCGGGGACGCCGGCGAGGCTGAGCGTCCGCGTCGCGTCGGTGAGCGCGGGGACCGTCGAATCCGGTGCGAGCACGATCCATTCGGCCGCCGTCGCGACCTCGTGCTCCGTGACGAGGCGGGCGAGCAGGCGATCGTGCCGGAAGCCGCGCTTGAAGCCCGTCGCGCAGATGATCTGGTCGGCGCCGTCGAGCCCGCCGGCGACGCGGAATCGACCCTCCCGCGCGGCGCGCTCGATCGGCTCGTCCCAGTCCGGGCCCGGCGGGTAGGACGGCACTCCGAAGCCACGCAGGAGCGCCACGCGCTCCTCCTTCACGGTGTGGTGGAAGCGGGCGAGGCCGCGACGGGTGAAGAGCTCGCGCTGGAGGTTGAGCGGGCGGCGCTCCGGCTCGCGCCGCCGCACGGACACGACCGACGAGCCGGCCGCGAGCGCGTTCAGCCATTCGGTGGCGGCCGCCATGCCGGCACCGACGACCTCGACGCGGGCGGCGTACGCGTGCGGGCGATAGGCGTGCACGGCGCGCGGATCGCGCTCGAGCTCGGGCGGGAGGTTAAGCCCCGGGTGCCCCGGTGCGAGCAGCACATGCGTGAAGACGCCCTGCCCGTCGACCTCGAACCCCCCGTCGACGGCGCGCACGCGCTCGATGCGCGCGCGGTGGAAGCTCTCGTCCCAGCCCGAGCGCTCCCGGACCTCGGTGACGTGCTCGAGGAACTCGTCCACCGTCGGGTGATAGCGGTCGCACACGGACTGGAGGAGCGGGAGGAGGCTCCGACGTTTGCGCGCGGCGCGCACCGCGAGCCCGGGGAAGCTGGTCGCGAGGCAGTGGCCGTCGCTCTCCGAGCGCATCCGGCGCTGGCGGATCGAGCGCGCGCGCTCACGCCATGCGCCCGCGGGATCCGCGTCCGTTCCGAACACGGCGATCTCGGCCGACTCGACCCCCCCATGGCGGAGGGTTGCATAGGCGACGAGGCCGACGAGCCCCCCGCCGACGATCGCGCACGGCGCCGTTCCAGCCGGTTCCATCACCGGAGTCCTGGCGCGCGAAAAGCGAGTCGTGCTAGGACGCAGGGAGCGTGCAGGCTTGAGAGCCTGTGCGCGACTGAGGACGACACACGACGAAGCTTTGCAGCCGCCCAGGGCCCGGTGCTTGGTGCCGGCTGGGACGGCTGAAACACAGTTACTTCACAGAGCCCGCGAGCAGTCCCTGGACGAAATAGCGCTGGAAGGCGAAGAAGACGGCGAGCGGGATCGCCAGGGAGACGAAGGTGGCGGGAGCGATCAGCTCGATGTTGGCGCCGAACGCGCTCAGCTGGGACCAGATCGCGACGGTGATCGGCTGCGTCTCCCGCCCGAACACGAGCGCGACGAGGAGGTCGTTCCACGTCCAGAGGAACTGGAAGATCCCCAGCGACGCAATCGCCGGCAGGCCCAGCGGCAGGATCAGCCTTACGAAGATGCGAATCTCGGAGGCGCCGTCGATCCTGGCCGCCTCCATCAGGTCCTTCGGAATCCCGATGAAGAAGTTGCGCAGCAGAAAGATGGCGAAGGGGAGGCCGAACGCCGTATGGAAGAGGATCAGGGCGATCACCGTGTCAGAGATCCCGAACGTGTCGTAGACCTGGAACATCGGGATGAGTGCCATCTGGAGCGGAACGACCAGCAGAGCGACCACGACGATGAAGAGCCAGTCTCGACCCGGAAACTCGAGCCACGCGAAGGCGTAGCCGGCGAGCGCGCCGACGATGATCGGAAGCGCCGTCCCGCCGACCGCGATCCAGATGGTCGTGAGGAGCGAGGACGTGATCGCCTCGTTCCTGAAGATCTCGGAGTAGTTCTCGAAGGTGAGCTTGCTCGGGGCCTCGAAGATCTGCCACCAGCCGCCCTCGAGGTAGTTTTCCGCTCCCAGGAGCGAGGTCAGGAAGAGCCCGATCGTCGGGACGAGCCAGAGCAGCCCCACGAAGACGAGCACGGCGTGAACCGGCGCCTTGCCGAGCACACGGAGGACACGGCCGGCCGTGCTCTCCCGTATGACCGGGGGCCGCTCGACGGCTTCTGCGGTGGCCACCTAGACCTCCCTTCGGAAGCGGCGGATGTTGAGCATGAGAATGGGGATCACGAGCACGAAGATGAAGACGGCGAGAGCCGAACCGACTCCGAAGTCGTTGACGCCGCCGAACGCCGTCCTCCACATCGCGAGGGCGAGAACGTTCGCGTCGTCCTGCACGGACCCGGGCGCGACTGAGATGACGATGTCGAACACCTTGAGGACGTTGATGAGCATCGTGACGAAGACGACCGTGAGGACGGGCGCGAGCAACGGCACGGTCACGCGGCGGAAGACCTGCCATTCCGTCCCCCCGTCTGTGCGCGCAGCCTCGAGCACGTCGCGGGGGATGGCGGCAAGCCCCGCGGCGATCACGACCATCGCGAAGCCCGCCCAGATCCAGATGTACGCGATGATGACCGCGGGGGTGATCAACCTCTCGCCGAGCCAGGTGACGCCGCCGAAGGGCTCGGCAAAGGTTTGCGAGCCGATCGCGACCCGGTAGCTCCCTGCCTCGACCTCGTCGAAGGCGAACGTCCCGTCGGTCTCCGTCGTCGTCTCCGCAACGGACTCGCCGTCGGCGGTTCGGAGCTCGACCGTCACGCCGGGCAGCCCGGCCTCCTCGCTCTCGACCTCCCCGGGAGTCCCGCCCCCGGGCTTGAAGTCTCGCCAGACGACGCCGGCGATCCCGCCTGAGAGCGCCTCCGGCTGGACGGCCTGCTCCGAGTCCTCCGGGACCTCGTCGTTTGAGATCCGCGTCAGCCCCAGCGCCACGACGGAGCCGGGCTCCACGGGCTCGGCGAGCGTGAGGCCCCCCTGCGGCGTGCCCTCGAGGCTCTCGGTCGAGGGGGCGGCGTCCGAGAGGACGCCCGGCGGGTCGACGGCATCTCGTACCGCCGCGATGCCTGCGTTGAGCGCCCCCTGGTCGGGATCTTGCAGGTAGACGATCCGCCAGGTGATCCCGGCCGCGAAGGCGGAGATGGCCATGGGCATGAAGACGGCGGTCTTGAAGGCGACCGCCCACCCGACCCGCTCGGTGAGCACGGCGAAGATGAGCCCGATGGCGGTCACGAGGGCCGGGACGACACCCACCCAGATTGCGTTGTTCTTGACCGCCGTCAGGAGGACGTCGCTCTCGAAGATCTCCCGGTAGTTGTCGAACCAGACGAATTCGTCCCCCGAGCGGTCGAAGAAGCTCCGGATGATCGTCCTGACCGTCGGATAGACGATCCAGAGCCCGAGGAAGAAGACGGCGGGCGCGAGGAACCCGGCCGTCAGCCCGTACTTGCGCCAACGGCCGGGCTCCCCGGCCTCAGGAGCCGGGTAGGCCGGAGGCTCGGCGGTGACCGACCCTCCGCTCATCCTTTACTTGAACGCCGCCGCTGCCGCCTTCTCCAGCTGCTGCGCGATTCCGTCCACGTTGTCCGGATTCTGCACGAGGTCCTGGAAGAGCTTCCAGAGGCCCTGGCCCTCCGTCCCGCCGAACTCACCCGGCTGGAGGTCGGAGAGATCGAAGCGGAACGTCTCGGCCTCGGCAATCGCGCCTGCCGTCTCCTGCAGGATCGGACTCGGGTAGACGCTCGTGTCGAGGTTCACGTTCGCGGAGGAGTAACCGCCCCTCTCGGCCCAGATCTGAGCCGCCTCGGCCGTGGCGAGGTACTCGATGAACGCCTGCGCCGCCGGGTTGTCGTCGAACACGACGAAGAGGTCGCCTCCGCCGACGACCGCCGGGGACGAGTCGTTGATCGACGGGAACGTGAAGACGTTGTAGCCGGACTCCGGCTCGAGCGGCGACTCGACGACGCCAGGGACGAAGTCGCCCTCGATCACCATGGCAGCCTTCGGACTCTCGGCGAAGACGTTGCTCACCGACGTGGCGAAGTCGCTCTGGAGCGCGCCCTCCACCCCTCCGGCGATGTTGTCGGCGTCGCCGACGACCTTCACCATCTCGGTCAGGGCGTCCTTGACGGTCTGGTCGGTCCAGGGGATCTCGTGCCGCGAGAGCTTGTCGTAGTTCTCAGGCCCTGCCGTCCGGATGTAGATGTTCTCGAAGAGGTCGGTCAGGGTCCAGCCCTCGGCCCCGCCGAGCGAGAATGCGGGGATGCCGGAGGCCTTGAGCGTCTCGGCCGCGGCGAGGAAGTCGTCCCAGGTCGCCGGCGCCTCGATGCCGGCGTCCTCGAAAGCCTGGACGTTGTACCAGACCGTCGACTTGTTGGCCGCCTTGAACAGGAGGCCGTAGAGATCGTCGTTGAACGTCCCGACCTGGATGACCGACTCGTTGAAGTTCTCGGAGATGACGTCCTGCGCGAACGAGATCGACTTGACGGCTCCCCGGTCCGCGTAGTCCTGGATGAGACCGGGCTGGGCGACTGCGGCGATCGTCGGTGGGTTGCCACCCTCGACCGCCGTCGAGAGCACCGTCGGCAGCGCGTCGCCGGCGGAGTTGTACTGCACGTCGACGTCGGGGTTCTGCTCCGTGAAGCCGTCGATGACCGCCTGGAAGGACGCCTGCTCCTCCCCCGACCAGGTGCCCATGATCGAGATCGAGCCCGAGGCGCCTCCCCCGTCCTCGGTCGTCTCCGTCGCGCCGGTGTCCGCGGCTTCGTCGTCGTCTCCGCCGCACCCGGCGGCGAGCCAGGCGAGGCCCAGCACGAGAACGAGTACGAAGAGGTGAAGGCGGTACTTCCTCATCCACTGGCTCCTTTCGTCGTTTCCTCGTCGTAGATCCCGGCGCCGGTCTCCGGGTCGAAGAAGTGGAGGGCGCGCGTGTCGACGGCGATCTCCGCAGTCTCGCCCTGACGCACGCGCGAGCGTGAGCCGAAGCGGCCGACGAGGGTCGTTGTCCCGGCTGGCTCCTCTTCGAGCTCCTCGCCGACGTCCCGCGCGAGCTCGCGGACGTCCTCGGTCAGCGCCGGCTTCGCCTCGATCGAGGCGTGGACGACGAGCTCGGAGCCGAGCGCCTCGATCAGCTCCACCTTGGCGCGGAGGCGCCGGTCGGCCGGCGCGTCAGCGACGAGAGAGGCGTCCTCGAGTTCCTCCGGCCTGATACCGAGAATCACCGTCCGGCCTTCGTACGCGCGCAAGGCGGGATGGACTGCGAGCGCCTCCTGCCCCAGCGCGACCCGCTGGTCGCCCACCCGAACGGCAAGGCCGCCGTCGCTCCGTTCCAACTGCGCCTCGAACATGTTCATCGCCGGGCTGCCGATGAACCCGCCGACAAACAGGTTGACAGGACGGTCGTACAGCTCCTGCGGCTGCCCCACCTGCTGGAGCTCGCCCTTGCGCATGACGGCGATGCGGTCTCCCATCGTCATGGCCTCGACCTGATCGTGAGTGACGTAGACCGTCGTCACGCCGAGCTCGTTCTGCAGGCGACTGATCTCGGCGCGCTGCTGCACGCGCAGCTTCGCGTCGAGGTTCGAGAGCGGCTCGTCCATGAGGAAGGCCTGCGGCTGACGAACGATCGCCCGACCGATGGCAACCCGCTGGCGCTGACCGCCGGAGAGGGCGCGCGGCTTGCGCTTGAGGAAGGCCTCGAGCCCGAGAACGCGGGCGGCCTCGTGGACGCGGCGGTCGATCTCCGCCTTCTTCTCACCCTTCAGCCGCAGGCTGAAGGCGATGTTCTCGTAGACGGTGAGATGCGGGTAGAGCGCGTAGCTCTGGAACACCATCGCGATGTCGCGGTCCTTGGGTGGCACGTTGTTAACGACGCGCTCACCGATCTTGAGGACGCCCTCGGAGATCTCCTCGAGCCCGGCCACCATCCGCAGCGCGGTCGTCTTCCCGCAGCCCGAGGGGCCCACGAGGACCATGAACTCGCCGTCCTCGATTCCCAGGTCCATGTCGGAGACGGCCCGGGTGCCGTCGGGATAGATCTTGCTCACCTGCTCGAAGGCGACTGCGGCCATCTCCCCTCCCCAGCTCGGTGCGCGGGGAGCTTAACGAAGCGTTGCGAAATCGGTCGGAGGATGCGTGGCTAGACTCCGGCCCGATGGAGAGCCGCACCATCGCCGTCCTCGAGGGGGACGAGACCGGGCAGGAGCTCCTCGAGGAGGCGCTCCGCGTCCTCGCCCCGGACGTCGTCGGCTTCGAGCTCGAGCTGCTCCGCTTCGACCTGTCCCTCGCTTCGCGTCGGGAGACCGAGAACCGCGTCGTCCTCGAGGCGGCGCAGGCGATCCGCGAGTGCGGGCTCGGGCTGAAGGCCGCCACGATCACCCCGGAAGGGAAGGACGACGTCGGCAGCCCGAACCGGATCCTGCGCGAGGAGATCGGCGGGCACGTCATCGTCCGCACCGGCCGCCGGATTCCGGGCGTCGTGCCCATCGGCGGCGCGCACTTCCCCATCTCGGTCGTACGCATGGCCGTCGGCGACGCCTACGGCGCGCAGGAGTGGCGGGAGGGCGACGGCGAGGATGAGGCCGCCTACCGGACGACGAGGATCGAGCGGCGGATCTGCCGCGCCGTCGCCGAGTTCTCCTTCCGCCACGCCGAGCGGATGAAGGCGAAGGTCTTCGGCGGTCCCAAGTACACGGTCTCGCCGGTCTACGAGGGCATGCTCAAGGAGGAGATGGACGCGGCCGCCGAGCGGCATCCCGATGTCCCATACGAGCCCCAGCTGATCGACGCCACCTTCGCGCTCCTGATCAGCTCGGCCGGCGACGCGCTGGTCATCCCGGCGCTGAACCGCGACGGGGACATCCTCTCCGACCTCGTCCTGCCGCTTTTCGGCTCCATCGCGGGGTCGGAGTCGCTCCTCGTCGCCTTCGACGAGGACTACGAGCCGCGCGCCCTCATGGCCGAGGCTGCGCACGGGACGGCGCCGGCGCTCCAGGGCAAGAACGTCGCCAACCCGATGGCGATGATCCTCGCGTCAGCGGCGCTCCTCTCGCACATCGACGACGACGAGGCGCGGAGCGCCGGCCGAGCGATCCGCGAGGCGTGCCTCGAGGCGGTCTCGGCCGGGACGCGCACCGCAGACCTCAGCGGTCACGCCTCCACGACGGAGTTCACGGACGAGGTTCTCTCGCGCGTCCGCGCGAAGATCGAGGTCTGGGCGACGCTCAGCGAAGGTTGAGGCGGCTCGCCGCCTACCTGCAGGGCCTCGACCCGCGCCTTCCCCGCTCCGTGTGGACGCTGGAGGCGGGCGGGCTCGTCAACGCGTTCGGAAACGGCGTGACGTTCCCCTTCCTCGTCATCTACCTGCACAACGTGCGGGGTTTCTCGCTCGCCACGGCGGGGTTCGTGCTTGCGGCAGGGAGTGCGATCGGTCTGGTCGCGGGCGCGGCGGCGGGGCCGTTGCTCGACCGGATCGGCGGCCGCGCGACCCTGGCTGCCTCGCTCGTGCTCATGGCGCGTTGCCCTGGGTGGGCGCGCCCTGGCACGCGTATGCCCTCAGCCTCGTGGCCGGCGCCGGGAACGGCCTCTTCTGGCCGAGCCAGTCGACGCTGCTCGTGGGCTTGGCGCCGCGGGAGCGCCGCCACAGCGCCTATGCGGTCCAGAGAATGACGAGGAACCTCGGCATCGGGCTCGGCGGTCTCGCGGGCGGACTGATCGCGACGACGTCGAATCCGACGAGCTTCACCGTCCTCTTCCTCGCCGATGCCGGGACGTTCCTCGTCTTCGTCGCCGTCCTCGGGCTCGTGCCGGAGCCACGGCTGCAGCACGAGGAGGATCCCTCGCCGGGTCGCTACCTCGAGGTGCTCAGGCACCGCGTCTTCATGCAGATCATCGGCCTGAACGTCGTGTTCGTGGCCGCCGGCTACGCGGTCTTCGAGCTCCTGCCGGTGTTCGCGAAGAACGAGGCGGGCGTCAGCGAGAAGGCGATCGGGGCGATCTTCTTCGTCAACACCGCCGTGATCGTGCTCGCCCAGCTGCCGGTCTCGAAGTTCCTCGAGGGACGGCGACGGATGCCTGCCCTCGCCGCCATGACGCTCGTCTGGGCGGCCGCCTGGCTCATCATCCTGCTCGGCGGATCCCAGCTGGAAGCCGCAGCGGCCGCCGCGGTCTTCGCGCTCTCGGCGCTCCTGTTCGGCATCGGCGAGTGCTTTCAGGGCCCGACCCAGGGAGCGCTTGTCGCCGACCTCGCGCCGCCGCGCCTCCGAGGCCGCTACATGGCACTCTCGGCCACGTCGTGGCAGGTCGGCTTCGTCGTGGGGCCGGCAGTCGGCGGCCTCGTGCTGGCGGCGGAGCCGCTTGCGCTCTGGCCGCTGGCCGCGCTCGCCTGCCTCGCCGCCGGGACGCTCGCGCTCACGGTCGAGCGGCGCCTCCCGCACGAGCTGCGTTTGACGCCTGCCTAGGGATAGAGCCGGTAGAAGCGGAAGATCTCGTGCTCGATCGGGAGCACCTCGACGCGCGAGTAACCGGCCTCCTCCGCATAGCGGCGGAGGGTGCCAGTGCGCATGACGGTGCCGGTTCCGGCGGAGGGCTGCTCCGAGAGGCCGACGGCGAGGCACGAGAGAACGCTGTAGGAGTACATGAGGCGCTCGACCTCGTCCCCGGGCGCGGTGAAGGCGTCGGCCACCTTCTCGTCCATGACGAGGACGGCCCCGTCCTCCGCGGCCAGACCGCGCATCGCGCCCAGCACCTCGACGGGCCGCGACATGTCGTGGAGCGCCTCGAACACCGTCACGAGCTGGTAGGAGCCCCGAAGCTCGGGGTCGCCGGCATCGCGCGCCTCCACCCGAACGCGGTCGGCCAGGCCCGCCGCGGCCACGTTCTCGTTCGCCATCTGCACCGAGTTTTCGTCGAGGTCGAACCCGTCCACGTGCGCCTTGGGATAGGCGCGCGCGATGCCGATGCTCGACCACCCGGCGCCGCAGGCGATGTCGGCGACGCGGGCCGGCGGGTCCGCCTCGAGGCGCCCGTGCACGTCCGGGAGCGCCGGCAGCCACTCGCTCCCCAGCAGGTTCGCGAAGAGGGGCCGGTTCGCCCCGGCCTGCGCCTCGCGCCCGTCAGCGCCGAACGTTGTCCAGGGGACGCCTCCGCCCGTGCGGAAGGCCTCCTGGAGCGCAGGCAGAGCGCCTGTGAACGAGCCGGCGAAGCGCGCCATCGGCATCACGTACGAGAGGCTCTCCTGGTCGAGCAGCACCTCCGCGTACTCCACGGGGAGCCCATAGCGGCGCTCCTCTGCCGCCGTCTCGACGTCCTCGACCTCGAGCAGACCCGTGACGGCCTGCTGCTCGAGCCACTCGCGCACGTAGCGCTCGTGCGTGCCGGTCGCGGCGGCCAACTCGCGTGGCGTGCACGCGCCTCGCTCCGCCAGCGCGCGATAGAAGCCGAGCTGCTCCCCCAGGTAGACGATCAGCGTCTCGTACGTGCCGAGCGCGGCTCCGAAGATGCGCTCCACGAGCGCGTCACGCCGAGCGGTGTCGAACTCGGTCGCCGCGCCCGCCATTTCAGTGCTGCTCGAGCGGCGGGTTTTGAACGTTGTGCTCGGTGGCGTATTCGTCCACGAGCTGATTGATGACGTCCGTGCCGTCGTCGAAGGCGTAGTTGATCTTGACGAACGGCTCCCACTTCTCCGGGAGAGCATCCTCGGGGAAGATCGCTTCCACGGGGCACTCCGGCTCGCAGGCGCCGCAGTCGATGCACTCCTCGGGGTCGATCACGAGCATCCGCTCCGCCACGTGGATGCAGTCCACGGGACACACGTCCACGCAGGACAAATCTTTGATGTCGATGCAGGGCTCGGCGATGATGTAGGTCACGCGGCCAGTCTACGCAACGAGCTCGTCCACCAGCTGAGGGGCCCGCTCGGCCAGCGCGGAGCGCACGACGACCCGGTCGAGGCCGGCGGCCTGGGCGGCCCGGAGACCTGCCGTGTCCGTGTGGTTGGTGAAGCCGAGGATGGGCACGTCGGGATAGGTCTCGGCCACCTCGTCGGCCTCCACGCGCGCGATGTCGCAGATGACCAGATCCGGGGGGTCGATGCTGTCCGTCGTGATCAGCTTGTGGCTGCGCCCGAGAAGGACATCGAGCTTTCCCCGGAAGAAGAGATCGACCCCGACGAGCAGGATCGTCGCCACGACGCTGAGCGTACCACCCTCGCGGGAACCCTGAAAGAGGCTTGCTGCTAGCGTTGCCGCTCGATGGCGGTCGGGCAGCTCATCACCGTCGCGCGCGTCGAGGACGTGCCTACGGGAAGCGCGCGCGTGGTGCGGGCGGGAGAGCGCGAGCTCGCCCTCTTCAACGTGGAGGGAAGCCTCTACGCCACCCAGGCCGAGTGCCTCCACCTGGGCGGGCCGCTCGGCGACGGCTTTCTCGAGGGCTGTGTGATCTCGTGCCCGTGGCACGGCTGGCAGTACGACGTTACGACGGGAGAGAACGAGTTCGACCGGGCGCTCGCGCTCGAGACCTTCGAGGTCGTGGTCGAGGACGGGGACGTCAAGGTCGCTCTCTGAGGGCCTGCTCACGCGGATTGCTCGCTGCACGCCTCGAACCAGTCCCGCACGAGTTCGATCGCCTCGGCGCGGGCGGTTGCGTTGCGAATCTCGGCCCGTCGCTCGACTTCCTCAAGCCACTCTCGCGCATCCGCGGGATCGCGTCGTCGCCCTCCACGAACTCGTTCCACTTGGACGCGGCGAGCGCGACGGCCATGTTCATCTGCCGGAGGTAGGCGGGATCACTGACTTGCCGCCGGCCCTCCTCCTCGAACCAGGCGCCGACCTTGCGGCCGAAGCAGCGAGTGAGGGCGGCCCCCGAGCGTGCGTCCCGGATCGTCACACGCCCACGCCGAAGAACTCGAAGGCCCTGTTGACCGCGACGTTGAGCCACCAGAAGCGGTCGAAGAAGAGCAGGAGCCCGACGGCGACGAGCACCGCGCCGCTCGCGACGCGGAAGACGCCGTAGCGGTCGCGCACCCAGCGGGACGCGCCGAGCACCCGCTCGAAGCCGAGGCCGACCGCCAGGAAGGGGAGCGCCAGCCCCACCGAGTAGACGAGCAGCAGGAGCGTGCCCTGCGCGACGGTTTGCCCTTCGCTCGCCAGCGCGAGGATGGAGGCGAGCACCGGCCCGATGCAGGGAGCCGCGCAGACTCCGAAGGCGGTGCCGAGGAGGGCGGCCGAGCCGCTCGAGCGGGCTCCCTCCACGAGCCCGGGCGCCGCGAGACGCTCGAGGAACGGGAACGGCAGGAGGCCCATCAAGGCGAACCCGAGGACGACGACGAGGAGACCGGCGACCGCCAGCAGGAGCCGGCGGTTCTCCCCGAAGAGACCGCCCGCTGCGGCCGCGCCCGCCCCGAGTCCCACGAACACGACGGTGAAACCACCGACGAACGGCAGGCTGGCGAGGAGCACGCGACGTCCCCCCGCCCCGGCCGCCGAGCCCGAGACGGCCGAGAGATAGCCCGGCACGAGCGGGAGCACGCACGGGGTCACGAACGACGCGAGCCCCGCCGCGAAGGCGAGCGGGATCTTCGCCTCCATCAGCCGATCACTACCCAGTGCCCCGTCCGGCAATACACGCCACACTTCTGGCGGCTGCAAACCGGCGCCCTGCGGCGTCCTCGGTCGCCCACGTATTCACGAATACGCGGGCTCCGTGCGTCCTTGCAGTGCTTGGTTTTCGCACGCCAGAACCGGGGCAGCCCCACCGGACGGAGCACTACCCGTCGAACCGCGCGAGCTCCTCGTCCAGGCGGCGCTCGAGCTCCGGATCGAGGGGCGGCCGGCCGTTCACCGAGGGGTCCCCGGCTACCTCCGCATCCGCCCGGCCGCTGCTCCAGCGCCGCAGCGCGAAAGCGAGGACGGCGACCGCCACGGCGCCCCCGGCGAGCGGGAGCAGCCAGGCAAGGAGGTTGAAGCCCTCCTTCGGCGGCGCCGCGAGCACGCCCTCTCCGAACTGGGCGACGAGCTCGGCTTTGATCTCACTCTCGGAGGCGCCTGCCGCGATGCGCTCGCGAATGAAGGCGCGCATACGATCGGCGACGGGTGCGTTCGAGAGCCCGAGCGTCGTGTTGCACGTCGGACAGACGAGCTCGCGTTCCAGCTCGGCGAGCGTGACCCGCTCGTCGTCGGCCCCGCCACACGCCGCGGCGAGGAGAACGACGGCCAGAGCGGTGAACAGCGCGCCTCTCATCTCGCCAGCGTGTCGAGGGCGAGCTGGATGTTATCCTCGAGCTGCTCCCGGCTGAATGCGCCGGAGACGTGCTCGCCGACGAGGCGTCCGTCCCGCCCGACGAACCACGTCTCCGGAAAGCCCGTGTTGCCATAGCGGCCGATCGTCGAACCCTTCCCGTCGTACGCGATCGGGTACGTGAGGTCGTAGCGCTCCACGAACCGGCGCGCGTCCACGCGGAAGTCCTGGGCGTCGATCCCGACGACGACGAGGCCGTCGTCGCGATAGCGCTCCCAGGCCTGCTGGAGGAGCGGAGCCTCGTCCTTGCACGGGCCGCACCACGAGGCCCAGAAGTTGAGCACGACCGCCTTCCCGCGCAGCGCGGCCAGCGAGATCGTCTCCTCCCCCTCGAGCGGCTCGAGCAAGAACTGCGGCGCGTAGGGGCGCTTGCCCGCCGCTAAGGCGTCGTCCAGGCCCCGCCCCGCCTCCTGCTGGGCGACGCGCCAGCCGAGGAGAGCAACCAGGAGGGCGACCACCGAGATTGCGGCCGCCTGCAGGAGGATCTTGCCGCGGCGCGCCATGAGCCGCGACCGAGTTTACGCGCCGACGATGAAGACCGTCGTGCCGATCCGCACCCGTTCGAAGAGCCACTCGGCCTCGTGGAGGTACATGCGGATGCAGCCGTGCGAGGCGAATCCGCCGATGGAGGCCGCGTTGTAGGTCCCGTGGATGCCCACGCCGCCGGCGGAAAGCCCCATCCAGCGCGTCCCGAGAGGATTGCCGGGCCCGGGGGGGATCGGCTCGGCGCCCTCCGCCCAGTCGGCGTCGGGCGGGTTCCACCAAGGGTTCCTCTGCTTGGTGACGATCCTCCAGCGACCGAGCGGCGTCGGGTAGGACGGCTGTCCCACGGCGACGCGGAAGGAGCGGACGAGGCTCATCCCAGCCGAGGTCGTGCCGCGGTAGAGGTAGAGCGCGCGCGAGCCGCGGCGGATCACGACGACGGGCCCGAATTTCGCAGGGGTGACCGACGGGCGCAGGCTCTGCGTGGCCAGTTGTACGGGTCCGCGCGAGTGGGCGCGCAGGTTGTTCAGGAGCCGGTACTCGGAGCGGTCACGGAGGAGCTTCCGCCCCGCGTAGGCGCGTGTGATCCAGGGGCGCAGGCTGCCGAGCAGGACGACCCGCGAGTTTCGCGGCGGCCTGTGGAAACGGTTGGCCCAGCGCTTCACCCAGAGGTCGAGCTGCCAACGCCTCATCGCCACGGCGAGCGGCACCGCTGCGTCGGCGGACGCCGCCAGGGCCCTCTGGACGGCGTCGTAGACGCGGGGTCGAGCCCCAAGCTTGAAGGGCGCGACCGAGATGTGGCGGGCGCGCAGGCGCACCGCCATGGGCCGATTGAAGGACGTGCGCACGGCCGAGACAGCCTCGGCCTCGTTCATCCCGCCGACGGCGACGCCCGCGATCGTGACCCCGTCAGCGATGACGGGCTCCTGACCGTACGCCGGGGCGGCGGCAACGAGAGCCGCGAGAACGAGGAGGAGCAAGACCCCGCGCACGGTCATTGTGATCTTAGACGGTTCAACGGCGGCGCACGATCACCGGCATGGCAAGATCGTTCGCCTCGGGTGATCGTCTCCCTGCATGTCGCCACCGGCGCGCTCGTGGGCGCCGCCGCCGGCTCGCGTCTCGGCGCGGTCGTCGCGGGCGCGCTCGCGCACGCGGCCGGCGACGTCATGCCGCACCGCGACTTCCCGTCTCGCCGTTTCGAGATCGCGACCGGGACGGTTGGCATTCTCGCCCTCGCCGCGGCGCGCGGCCCGCTCCACCCGATCACCGTCGGCGCCGTCGCCGCCTCGCTCCCGGACGTCGAGCACGTCCTGCCGCTCCCGCGCCCAGGCGGGCGCAAGCTCTTCCCGAGCCACCGCTTCGAGGGCTGGCACCGCGAGGGCGGGGTGTCCGCGCCCGTCCAGCTGGCCGCGGCGACGCTCATCCTCGCCGTGCTCGTCCTGACCGCACCAAGGGAGCGGTAGGCAGGAGTCCTGGTCGAGCTCGCTGCCGCTCGCCACGTGCTCTTTTGGCCACGTCCCGGGGTCTGACCCCGAGGCATGGCCCGAAAAGCCGGTGATCTCGCGCACAGGGTGTGGAAGCCGCCATGGCGTCCACCCCCGGCCTGTGGAAACGACGATGCCGTTCTGTGACGGAGCACGTCCTCAGCGCCCCTTTTGGGCATGTCCTGGGGTCAGATCCCCGGACAGGTCTACGTCGGTCGTGCCGTCAGGGGAGGCGCCTAGGGAGCGGTAGGGAGGTAGTCCTCGTCGAGCTCGCCGCCGCTTGCCACGTGCTCCACGATCATCCGATCGGTGAGCCACTCTACGGGCGCCCGGTCGTCCGTGAGCGGCCGCTCGACCTGCCGCACCGCCTCGAGACCGTCGCGGAAGAGCGGGACCAGCGCGGCCACCGCGGCCGGAGCCTCCGCTACCTGGGCCAGGAGCTCCCCCCGGCCCGCCGGCCGGTCGAAGCCGAGCATGAGCTCGTTGAAACGGAGCGGCTTCCAGCGCCAGGCCTGAGGGAAGGCGGCGAGAACGGTGCTTCCGATCGCGCGCGAGAGCCGCTCGTCTCCGGGCACGGCGGCGACGTTGAGGGCGAGGACGCCGCCCGGGTTGAGGTGCTCCCGCGCCGCCTCGAAGAACTCCTCCGTCGCCAGGTAGAAGGGGATGTAGGGCTGGTGGTAGGCGTCCACGACGATGACGTCGTAGCTGCGGTCCGTGAGCTCGAGGTAGGGGCGCCCGTCCGCGTCGATCACGTGCAGGTTCGGGTTGTCGCCGAGCCCGAGGAACCGCCGCCCAGCCTCGCTCACCTCGGGGTCGATCTCGACGCCGTCGATGACGACGTCGGGGTAGAGCTCCCCGTACGCCCGCGCCACGGTCCCGCCCGCGTTCCCGATCACGAGCATGCGCTCGACCGGCCGGTCGAGGAGCGGCGGGACGAGCAGGAAGGTATCCCAGACGCCGCCCGTCAGCACCGTGCCGGGGTGCCAGAGCGAGTGGATGGCGACGCCCTCGTTGAGCTTGAGCGCCCGCGAACCGTCGTCCCGCTCGACCACCTGGATGTACTGGTACGCCGACTCCGTCTCGTAGAGCAGCCCGGGCGTCGCCTTGATCGTCCCCGCCGGGACGAAGAGGAGTCCCACGACGCCGAGGGTGAGGAGCTGCCAGCGGCTCCCGAGAAGAAGAGCGGCGGCGAGCGCGAGCAGCGCCGCGGAGCCGAGCATCGTGCGCTGCGTGCCCAGGAGCGGGATGGCGACGATCGCGGAGACG
The DNA here is from genome assembly GCA_050697715.1 of Gaiellaceae bacterium. Taxonomy (GTDB): domain Bacteria; phylum Actinomycetota; class Thermoleophilia; order Gaiellales; family Gaiellaceae; genus DASQWP01. The sequence goes on along the minus strand of JBOHAJ010000209.1, from coordinate 563 downwards.
AACGTGCCGACGATGCTCCCGACAGTGGAGAGCGCGTAGAGGCGACCGGCGACCGCCCCCGCCTCCCCCACGTCCACGAGGGCGAGGCGGATGGCGAATGGCGCCACCGCGCCCAGGAGCGTCACCGGCACCGCGAACAGCGCGAGCGCCGCGAAGAACGAGCCGACGACGGCGCCGACCGAGACCGCGTCGAGGCCCTCGAGCGCGAGATCGAGGATCGGCCTCGACACGAACGGCGTGACGACGATGGCGAGGGCGGCAACGAGGATCGCGACGCCCAGGACGCGTGGGTCCGGGCGTCGGTCGGCGAGCTTCCCGCCGAGCCAGTAGCCGAGCGAGAGGTACGCGAGGATGAGCCCGATGATGTTCGCCCAGACGATCGTGGAGCTGCCGAAGTAAGGCGCGAGGAGGCGCGACGCGGCGATCTCGGTGGCGAGCGTCCCTGCTCCCCCGGCGAAGACGACGACGCCGAGCCGCGTCCTCGAGGGCATCCAGCTTTCGCGATGACAGCAGCACCGAGGCGCCGGATTCTGCGAAGGCGGCGGCGATCGCCTTGCCGATCC
>JBOHAJ010000208.1:0-7106 GCA_050697715.1 Gaiellaceae bacterium | reverse complement strand
GGCCAGCGGCCAGACGACGCCGCCCGGGACGGCGAAGACGAGGCGCCCGGCGCCCTCGGCCTCCGCCTCGTCGAGCAGCCGGCGGAAGGCCTCGACGTCGGCGGGCCCCCGAAACGTGAGCGCCCCCTCCAGCGCAGTGGTCGGCGTCGCGCCGCAGGCGACGACGAGGACGTCGTACTCGACGTCCAGCCCGTGCCTCGTGCGGGCGAGCCGGGCGTCCGGATCGACCGAGGCCAGCTCGCCCGGCGTGAACCGCGTGCCGGCTGCCTTCGTGAGCTCGGCCAGCTCGAACCGATCCACCCGGCCGGCCTCGAACGGCTCCGCGACCGCCAGCGGCCGATACCAGAAGTGGTGCTCCGGTGCGAGAAGCTCGAGCTGGACCCGATCCTCGGCAAGCTCGTGGAGCGCGAGCATCGTCTCGAGCGCGGCCACGCCGCCGCCGGCGATCAGAACTCGCAGCGCGTCGGCGGTACCGGACGGAGTCGTCTTGCTCATCGTGGCCTCACCGGCATCCCAGTCTCGTCCCGCTCGCGGCCGGGTGGATCGGGGTCGAGCCTGATCTCGCTGCGGAAAAGCCGCAGGACAGATCAGGAGCGGCACCGATGCGGGGGAAGAGGCCGGCGCCGATGCTCTGCCCGTGTCGTTCCAGCGCCGTAGCTATGCCGTGACGTGGCGCGAAGGCGACGGCCCCGTTCGGGCCGGAAAGCTCGTGCTCGGCTCGAGCGGTCTACGGCTCGAGGGAGGGGTGGCTCGAGGTCGCCTCTCCGCCCGGAGGATCCTCTACGGCGACCTCACCGGAGTCGAGTCGGCACGACAGCCCGCCAAGCGGATCGGCGGGCGCGCCACGCTCGTGCTGAAGCGGTCCGGCCACGCTCCGCTTGCGATCACCTCGGTCGACAACCCGGGCTGCTTGCACGAGCTCGCCGAGAGACTGCGTCTGGCGATCTCGGGCGCGGTCAGATGAGCCGTCTGGTTGTGATCGTGCCGCTCAAGGCGGGTATGCGCGAACGGGCCGACGGGCTCCTGAAAGACGGACCGCCGTTCGACCTCGAGAAGACGCAGTTCGACCGCCACCACGTGTTCGTCACCGATCGCGAGGTCGTGTTCGTCTTCGAGAGCGACGGGTCAAGCCCCACGCTCCACCTGCCCGGCGAGGATCCCGGCGTCTGGAGGGCCGCGAAGGCGTGGCGGCAGGTCATGGCGGAGCGCCCGCGGATCGCCTCGACGGCGTACTCGTGGGTGCGCACGACCGACCCCGGAGCCTAGTCGCCGCGGAGGACCTCTCGGACGGCCCGCGCCACCATGACGTCCTCCCGCGTCCTCAGCACGAGCACACGCACGGGCGAGCCGAAGGCGGCGGCGTCGTAGTCCGGTTCGGCGGCCTCGTTCGCCTCCGGATCGAGCTCGAGCCCGAGGAAGCGCAGCCGCGCGCACACATCAGTCCTCACGCGCGCCGAACCCTCCCCCACCCCGGCGGTGAAGACGAGCGCGTCGAGGCCGCCGAGGGACGAGGCCATCGCGGCGACGGCGCCTGCGATGCGATGTGCGTAGACGTGGAGGGCGTGCCGGGCGCGCGGGTTCCGCCCCGCGGCCGCCTCGAGCTCGCGCACGCTCCCGGAGATCCCGGAGAGCCCTCGGAGCCCCGACTCTTCGTTGAGCGCGTAGTCGAGCTCCTCCACCGAGAGACCGCGCTCGCGCAGGAGGTAGAGGAGGGCGCCGGGGTCGACCGAGCCCGAGCGCGTCGCCATGGGAACGCCCTCGAGCGGGCTAAAGCCCATGGTCGTGTCGACCGAGCGCCCGTCCTGGACCGCCGTGATGGAGCAGCCGCCGCCGAGATGGCAGACGACGAGCCGAAGGCCCTCGCTCGGACGCTCGAGCAACTCCGGCGCGCGCTCTGCGCACCAGGCGACCGAGAGGCCGTGGAAGCCGTACCGCCGGACCCCCCACTCCTCGGCCCAGCGCAGCGGCACCGGGTACGCGGCGGCCTCGTCGGGGAGCGTGGCGTGGAACGCGGTGTCGAAGACGGCCACGTGCGGGACGCCGGGCAAGGCGCGCCGGGCCTTCTCGATGCCGGCGAGAGCCGGGGCGTTGTGCAGCGGCGCGAGCCGAGTCAGGTCGGCGATCGCCCGCTCGACGTCCTCGTCGATGACGGTCGGATCGCGGAAGCGAGAACCACCGTGCACCACGCGATGACCGACCGCGACGACACCGTCCGGCACATCCTCGAGCGACGCGACGGCCTCACTCGCTTCGTCCTCGCCGACGAGGCTCAGCTTGAGGCTCGTCGAGCCGGCGTTTACGGCGAGAACCGGCGCCACTCGGTGCCCGCGCAGGTCACTCGCCCCAGCTCTCCGGCCACTCCTCTCCACGCTGCCAGAAATACGCCTCCCGCGCCACCCGCGGCATGCCCTCGACGATCGATTCCCATTCGCGGAAGGCGCCCACCGTCGTCGGGTCTCGGATGACCGACTGGAGGAGCTGGTCGAGCCTGCCTCCCTCGAAGACGAAGAGGGCGTAGTCGCCGGAGAGATAGACGGCATGGCGCTCGAAAGCCGTCTCTTTCGGGTTGAAGGGCGGGCCCTGCTCGATCAGCTCGGTTGCGCGGGCTTCCGAGTCGGGCTTGAGCTTCGCGATCACTGCCAGACGCTGCACGCGGGTCTCCTTTCCATTCGGTTCGCCGCTCCCAGGGTCCGCCCGGGCGGCCCGCGGGGCATCGGGAAAGCCGCCGATCTGGGCTGCGGGGAACTACGGAAGGGCCTCGGGGCGCCCCTCAGCCTCGGAGCGCGCGGAGTGCGTTCACGATCACTGCTACGTCGATCGCCTCCTGGAGGAGGGCCCCGAAGACCGGCGTGATGAAGCCGAAGGCGGCGAAGCCCATGGCGACGAGGCTCAGGCCGATGCCGGCGAGGACGCTCTGGCGGGCGATCCCCAGCGAGCGGCGGCCGATTCGGATCGCCTCCGCGACGCGCTCGATGCGGACGACCACTATGACGGCGTCGGCGGTCTCCTATTCTACAGTCGCCCCGGAGGTCCCAATAGCGATGCCGTCGTCGGCGAGCGCGAGCGCCGGCGCGTCGTTCACGCCGTCCCCCACCATCACCACGGGACGGAGCTCGGACTGCGCCTGCATGGAGCGGACGAGCTCGAGCTTCTCCTCGGGCGACTGGTCGGCGTAGACGCGGTCAACCCCGACCTGGCGGGCGATCTCCTCGGCGACGGCTGCCCGGTCGCCGGTCGCCATGGCGACGTGGCGAACGCCTGCTCTGCGAAGCTCCTCGACGAGCTCGCCCGCGTCAACGCGAAGGTGATCCGCCATCACGATCGCGCCGGCCAGGCGGCCGTCGACGCCGACCATCACCTTCGCCCGCCCGGCGCCGTTCTCCGTGTCGAGGGCCTCCGCGGTCGCCTCGGGAACGGCGTAGCCGCGCTCGCGAAGCCAGGCCGCGCTCCCGACCGCGACCCGGCGGCCGTCCACGCGCCCCTCAGCTCCCTGGCCGCGACCTTCTTCGACCTGCTCCGGAAAGCTGAGCCGGAGCCCCTGGGTCTGGGCGGCGTGCACGAGCGCCTCCGCGAGGGAATGCGCGGAGAGCTGGTCGACCGAGGCGGCCAGACGGAGCATCTCCTCCTGGTCGAGCCCGTCGAAGACGACGACGCGTTCGACCTCGGGCGTCCCGAGCGTGAGCGTCCCGGTCTTGTCCAAGAGCACCGTCCTCGCCGCGCCGAGCTTCTCGATCGCGGCGCCGCCCTTGACGATGACGCCGGCGCGGGCCGCCCGGGAGACTCCCGAGACGATCGCGACAGGGGCCGCGAGGATGAGCGGGCAGGGCGTGGCGACAACGAGCACCGCGAGCGCACGCAGGGGCTCGCCGCTGAGCGCCCAGGCGAGCCCGGCAGCGACCAGGGTGACGGGAAGGAGGAAGGCGGCGTAGCGGTCGGCCAGGCGGACGAAGCGCGCCCTGTGGCTCTCGGCCTCGCGCACGAGGCGCACGATCCCCGCGTAGGCGCTCTCGGAAGCCGGCCGTGTCGCTCTCAGCTCGAAGACCTCTCCCGCGTTTGCGGTCCCGCTTCGTATCGGCGCACCCCGCCGGTACGACACCGGGAGCGGTTCGCCGGTGAGTGCCGACTCGTCGAGGACGGCCTCCTCGCTCATCACGATCCCGTCGACCGGCACGACCTCACCGGCCCGCACGAGCACGAGCTCGCCGACGGCGAGCGCCTCGACGGGGACTTCCTCGACGACGTCTCCCCGCCGCCTGTGCGCGATCCGCGGGGCGCGCTCGACGAGCGCCCTGAGCTCACGACGTGCGCGCCGCGCCGCCGACGCCTCGAGCGCGTTCCCGCCCGCGAGCATGAGACCGACCACCGCGCCCGCCAGGTACTGACCGAGGGCGAGCGAGCCGGCCATGGCAACGAGCGCGATCGCGTCGACGCCGACATCGCGGCGGGCGAGAGTACGCGCGACCGACCAGGTGAGCGGCAGGAGGATGATCGCCGTCGAGACGGCCCAGACCGCGTCGCCCGCGTCGGGCCGCGAGAGCAGGTGGAGGAGCCCGCCGACGCCGATCGCCAGAAGGGCGCCCAGCGCGAGCAGGCGCTGGCTCACGAGCCTGCGAGGCGCGCGCGGAAGGAGTGGAGCGCGTTCATCGGACGACCAGAACGTCGCAGGGGGCGTGGTGGAGGACCTTGCGGCTGACCGAGCCGAGGACGAGGCGCTCGGCGAGATTCTTGCCGTGCGAGCCGACGACCATGAGGTCGGCGCCGCTCTCCTTCGCCTGCTCGACGAGCATCTCGGCCGCACCGCCGTGACGCTCGACGCGGCGCGACCTGACACGCCTGGTCGCCAGGAGCTCGTGCGCCTCGTCGAGCTTTCGCCTCTGGGCGACGATGTCGTCATCGGCGAGCGGCAAGGGAGCCGGCGCCCGCAGCGGGCGGACGTTCACGACCACGACCTCCGCTCCGTTGCGCGCGAGCGCGGCGACTCGCTCGAGCGCGTGCCGAGCGGCCTCGGACCCGTCGTATCCGACCACGATTCTGCGCACGGAGCCTCAGGCGACGACGAGGACGTCGCACGGCGCCTTGTGCACGACACCCGAGCTGACGGAGCCCATGAGCAGGCGTTCGATCAGGTTCTTGTGCTCCGTCCCGACGACGATCAGGTCGGCGTTCACCTTGCTCGCTTGCGCGGTGATGACCTTGGCCGGGTCGCCGTAGCCCTCGACCGTGCGGGACTCGACGCCGAGCTCTGCGAGGCGAGCGCTCGCCTCTTTGAGATGTTGCTCGTGATCCTCCTCCTCCACCGGGTCGTACGGGATGCCGCCCTTGCCGCGCAGCACATGAACGGCGCTCACGACCGTGACGGGCCCGCCGTTTGCGAGCGTGGCCGTCCGCTCGAGCGCCCGGCGAGCGGAATCCGTCCCGTCGTACCCAAGCACGATGGTGTGCATGACCGGCTCCTTGGTTCGAGATCTGTCTCAGCGCGATGATCGCGGCCGCATTCGTCCCGTCGCATCGGGGCCGGCCCTGAACGGGATGCGGGAAATCCGCAAGCGCGATGCTCGACCTCGTCGAGCTCGGCGCCACTACCAGGTCTTGAGGCTCCTGACCGGCTCCGGCCGCCGGACGCGCACGCGCGCGTCGACTGCGAGACAGCCGTGCGGAAGGGCGATCACCGGATTCAAGTCGAGCTCGGCAACCTCAGGCAGCTCCTCCCCCAGCCGGGAAAGCCGTGAGAGGAGGTCGGCCAGGGCCCGAAAGTCAGCAGGCGGCGCGCCACGGAAGCCCTGAACGAGCCGGCCGGTCTTCCCCTCGCGGACGAGCTCCTCCACGTCGATGTCCATAAGCGGCGCCAGCCGGAAGCCGGCCTCCCCGATCAGCTCGGCCAGCACCCCGCCCGGACCGAAGGCGACGAGCGGGCCGAAGACCGGGTCCTGGGCAACGCCGGCCAGGAGCTCGATACCGGCCTGCACCATGGGCTGGACGACGACGGCGCCCCCGATCCGCTCCGCGGCGGCCCGCACCGACTCCTCGTCCGGGAGGTCGAGAGCGACACCTCCACGCTCCGTCTTGTGCACGCCCGCGGCGGAGGTCTTGACCGCGACGGGGAAGCCGAGCTCCCCGGCGGCGGCGGCCGCCTCGCCCGCGCCGTCGGCCAGCCGCTCCTCGACGAGCGGGATGCCGTACGCCTCGAGCAGGCGGCGGGCCTCGGCCGGCTCGAGCCAGCCGTCGTCCGCATTCGCGAGCGCGTTGGCTATGACGTTTTGAGCCGCGTTCCGATCGATCCCAGCGAGGGCGGGTGCCGAGCCGACGGGCCGCCGCAGCCACTCGGCGCGCTCCGCCGCGCGGCCGAGCGCTCGCGCCGCAGACTCGGGGTAGGGGAACGATCCGGCGGGGGCCTCGGCCGACATGAGAACCGAAAGAACCGGCTTGCTCGCATCCCCGTCGCCCTTCGCGCGCGCGATCGCCTCCGATACCTCACGGACGCCGACCGCCGCCGCGGGGACGAAGAGGACGATGACGGCATCGACGGCGGGATCGGCGAGGAGGTGGGGAAGCGCCGCCTCGTAGCTCCCGGCAGTCGCCGACCCGAGCATGTCGACGGGATTCGCGGCGCTCGCCTCCGCCGGGAGAACACGCCGGAGCGCAGCCTCCGCCTCGTGCGAGAGGGACGGGAGCTCGAGGCCGGCCTCGTCACAGGCGTCCGCGCAGAGGATGCCGAGCCCGCCCGCGTTGGTGAGCACGGCGACGCGGCGCCCGCGCGGGAGCGGCTGGGTGGACAGGAGCGCGGCGACGTCGACGAGCTCCTCGAGGCTCGCGGACCTGATCACGCCCGCCTGGCGGAAGAGAGCGTTCACGGCTGCCTCGGAGCCGGCAAGCGCGGCCGTGTGCGAGCTCGCGGCCCGGGCGCCCGCAGGCGTGACGCCGCTCTTCATGGCGAGGATGGGCTTCGTGCGCGCGACGCGCCGGGCGAGCCGCCCGAACTTGCGCGGATTGCCGAACGACTCGAGGTAGAGGAGGACAACGGCTGTCTCCGGATCGTCCTCCCAGTACTCGAGGAGATCGTTCGAGGAGACGTCGGCCTTGTTTCCGATCGAGACGAAGCTCGAGAA
>JBOHAJ010000207.1:0-9143 GCA_050697715.1 Gaiellaceae bacterium | reverse complement strand
CGGGCGCCCGCGGCGACGAGCGCGCAGCCGCGAACCTGCTCGTGCGCGCGGCCTCGCTTCTCCCGGCAGAGGCTCCGGACCGGTTGGCCCTTCTGCCCGACCTCGGTCACGCCCTGACGGAGATCGGCTCCCTCGAGCTGGCGGAGGAGCTGCTGAGCGAGGCCGTCGAGCGCGCGGAGGCCGCCGGCGATCCGCGCATTCGCGCGGCCGCATGCGTCTACCGCGGCCACCTCCGCCTGTACACGCACCCGGACGTCGAGCGGGGAACGGAGGAGCTCGTCCAGGTCGCGGAGGACGCCGTGCGAGTGTTCGAGGAGCACGGCGACCACCTCGGGCTCGCGCGTGCGTGGGGCCTGCTCGCGCAGGTGCACTGGACGAAGTGCCGCTACGCGGCGATGGAGGACGTGCTCGAGCGTGCGTTCGAGCACGCCGAGCGAGCCGGTGACGAGCGCGAGCGCGCCTTCGTCCTCGGGCTCCTCGCCCGGGGCGCCCATCTCGGACCGAGGCCCGCGGAGGAGGGAATCCGGCGTTGCCGGGCGATCCTCGAGCAGGCGCGCGGCAACCGGATCCTCGCGGCCGTCGCCGGACTCCCGATCGGCGGGCTCGAGGCCATGCGTGGCCGCTTCGACGAGGCGCGTGCGCTCTTCGCGCAGAGCCGGGCGAGCTTCGAGGAGTTCGGCCTCGAGCTCTGGGTGGCGGCCCTCCCGCAGTGGTCGGGCCCCGCCGAGCTCCTCGCGGGCGAGCCCGGCCGGGCCGAGCAGCAGCTACGGGAGGGATACGAGTCGCTGCGGGCGATGGGCGACCGCGGCCTGCTCTCGCCGGTCGCCGCCTTCCTCGCTCAGGCGCTCTACGCCCAGGGCCGCTACGAGGAGGCCGAGGAGCTCGCCGCCGAGAGCGCGGAGTGCGCCTCGCGCGACGACCTCTTCCCGCACGTAGCCTGGCGCGGGGCACGGGCCAAGGCGCTGGCGCGTCGGGGCGACAAGGTGGCTGCCGAGGGTCTGGCGCGCGAGGCGGTGGCGCTCGCCGGAGAGACCGATTCGCTCAACCTCCAGGGGGACGCCTGGGCCGACCTTGCCGAGGTGCTGGCCTCGGAGGGCGAAGAGAACGAAGCGTCGTCCTGCATCGAGCGGGCGCTCGGCCTCTACGAAGCCAAGGGCAACGTGATCTCCGCTGCCCACGCGCGCGCGCGCCTCGCCACGGCCGGGCGCTCGGCTTGACCGCCGTTCCCGGCCGCAGTACGGTCGCCCTGGCGTGTGGGACTTCGTCCGGAAGTGGCTTCGACGGCTGGCAGGGAAGGGAGGCAGCGGGATGGAGTACTCGGACAGTCAGTTCTACGTTGCTCTCAGCGGCGAGATCACGCCGAAGGGGGCCCACGACATTCTCAAGCAGCTTGCCCGCGACGAGGACCTCCGCGAGCGCATCAGGCAGGATGCGCAAGCGACCTTTCGCGAGCTTGGGGTGGACATCGGCGACGAGCTCGCCCCTTCGGAGGCGGTTCTCCCTGAGCCCGAAGAGATAGAGAAAGCCCTGAGGAGGTTCGGGCCGAGAGACGAGTGGACCCCGGAAGGGAAGTTCCGCTTCGACCTTCAGCCGTTTGGGGCCTTCACCCCGGGGGAGCAGCCGTTCAAGGCGACCCTGCTGCTCGTCGCGAAGGCCAACCAGCCCGGGTAGTCGCTGGGTTTCGATGGCGCGGTTCCGGAGGACGGCGTACGCCTTCCTCTACTGCCACGACACCGGGTTCCTCGACATCGGCCTGCTCCTTCGCGGCAAGGCGAAGCCGATCTCGCTTCGGCAGGTCCTCGCGCTCTCGGCGCTGACGGGCGAAGCTCTCCCTCTCTCGCGCACAGAGCTGGACACGTTCCTCGAAATCCCGGCAGGGGAGTGGTCCGAGCCGCCGCCCGGGGAGGAGGCCCGCTGGGAGGGGCTCGCGCACAAGGGCCTGCTCGTGAGCGACGGCGAGGGCGGGGAGCTGAGCGAGCTCCGCCGCCGGGACGAAGCGCTCTCCTCCGGCCACTGGCACGTCCTCGCCGCCCTGCAGCACTTCCTGACCAGGTGGCGCGGCCACGACGTCTGGCGCGAACTCGCGGACTCCGAGCTCACGACCGCCGAGGTCGTCCGTCGCTTGGACCCGCCTCCGCCGCACTTCCACACTCTCGGCGGCGCCGGCGGCGTCCCGCTTCCGGTGCCCGACCGCGAAGGACCGCTGTACGAGCTCCTCCGGCGGCGGCGGACGACGCGCGGCTTCGACCCCGAGCGCTCGCTGACCTCGGAGGAGCTCTCCGTCCTCCTCTACTGGACGTTCGGCTGCCAGGGCTACACGAGGCTGGCGGAGGGCCTCGTCGGGCTGCGGAAGACGAGCCCGTCCGGCGGCGCGCTCCACCCCACCGAGGCGTACCCGCTCGTCCGCGACGTCGAAGGCCTCGACGCCGGCCTCTACCACTACGACGTCGGACGCCATGCGCTCGAGCCGGTCGCGAGCCTCAGCCCGGACGAGGCCGGAGAGCTCGCCGTTCGCCTCGCCGCGGGACAGCCCTACGCGGGCGACGCACACGCGCTCGTCATCCTCACCTCCCGCTTCCGCCGCAGCTTCTGGAAGTACCGCCGCCATGACCGGGCCTACGCGGTGCTCCTCATGGACGCCGCGCACCTCAGCCAGACCTTCCACCTCGTCTGCGCCGAGCTCGGTCTCGGCGCCTTCGTGACCGCGGCCGTGAACGGGGCCGACGCCGAGGAGCGACTCGGCCTCGACGGCTTCAGCGAGGGCGTCCTGGCCCTCTGCGGCTGCGGCAGGCCCGCGGCAGGGAGCCCGCACGATCCGGAGTTCGAGACGTACGTCCCGGGCGAGACGATCTAGGCTTCTCCCGTGGCGAAGGCCGAGGAAACCGACTCCACCGCCGCCAAGCTGGCGGAGCTCCAGCGGCTGCGCGAGGAGGCGCTGCACGCGGGGGACGAGCCCGCCGTCGAGCGCCAGCGCTCGCGCGGGAAGCTCCTTGCGCGAGAGCGGCTGGAGAAGCTCCTCGACCCAGGGAGCTTCGTCGAGCTCGACCGCTTCGTCCGTCACCGCAACCCGCACTTCGGGATGATGGAGCGTCGGCCCTGGGGAGACGCCGTCGTCACCGGCTACGGGACCGTCTTCGGGCGCAAGGTCTTCGTCTTCTCGCAGGACTTCACGGTCTTCGGGGGCACGCTCTCGGAGGCGTTCGCCGAGAAGATCTGCAAGGTCATGGACCTGGCCCTCAAGTACGGCTGCCCGGTGATCGGGATCAACGACTCAGGCGGGGCGCGGATCCAGGAGGGCGTCGTCTCGCTCGGCGGCTACGCGGAGATCTTCTGGCGCAACGTGCAGGCCTCGGGCGTCGTCCCCCAGATCTCCCTGATCATGGGTCCGACCGCCGGCGGCGCGGTCTACTCGCCGGCCATGACCGACTTCGTCCTCATGGTCAAGGAGAGCTCGTACATGTTCATCACCGGGCCGGAAGTGGTGAAGACGGTCACGGGAGAGGAGGTGACCTTCGAGGAGCTTGGCGGCGCGGCGACTCACGCCTCCAAGTCGGGCGTCGCGCACTTCAGCGCCGACGACGAGGAGGCCTGTCTGGAGGACGCGCGCTACCTCCTCTCCTTCCTTCCTCAGAACAACGTCGACCCGCCGCCCTACTTCGAGCCCTCCGACCCGGTGGGGCGCGAGGATCCCGAGCTCGACGCGCTGATCCCGGACGAGCCCACGAAGCCCTACGACATGCGCGACGTCGTGGAGCGCGTCGTCGACGACGGTGAGTTCCTGGAGGTGCACCGGCACTGGGCGGAGAACATCGTCTGCGGTTTCGCCCGGCTCGCCGGGCACCCGGTCGGTGTCGTCGGCAACAATCCCAGGGCGCTCGCGGGCACGCTCGACATCGACTCCTCGGTGAAGGCCGCGCGCTTTGTCCGCTTCTGCGACGCCTTCAACCTTCCGCTCGTCACCTTCGTGGACGTGCCCGGCTTCCTCCCGGGGACGGCGCAGGAGTGGGGCGGGATCATCCGCCACGGCTCCAAGCTTCTCTACGCCTACTGCGAGGCGACCGTGCCGAAGATCGCCCTCATCACGCGAAAGGCCTACGGCGGAGCCTACGACGTCATGAGCTCCAAGCACATCCGGGCCGACTTCAACTTCGCCTGGCCGACGGCGGAGGTGGCGGTGATGGGGCCGGAGGGGGCGGTGAACATCGTCTTCCGCAAGGAGCTCGAGGACGCCGACGACCCGGAGGCGCGCCGCGCGGAGCTGATCGCCGACTACAAGGCGCAGTTCGCCAACCCGTTCACGGCGGCGGAGCGCGGCTATGTCGACGACGTGATCGAGCCGCGCCGCACGCGGCCCGTGCTCTGCGACGCGCTCCTGACGGCGCTCACGAAGCGCGAGAAGCGGCCGCCCAGAAAGCACGGGAACATTCCTCTCTGACACCCGCTACCGCCAGGCGAGGTCGCGCGCGACGATCGGAAGCCGCTCCACCCTTCCGCTCCGGGCGGCGGTCGGGAAGAGGTGCACGCCTTCCTCCGTCGCGACTGCCGCCCATCGCTCGTCGGGCGACCACGCCAGCGAGCGGAAGCCGACGAAGAACGGAACCGACCGTGGGCGCCCGTCCCGGTCGAAGAGGAGGAAGCTCTCCGTCTCGACGGCGAAGAAACCCCCACGGGGACTCGTCCAGATGCGGCCGAAGCGCCACCCCTCGCTCGGCGTGGCCGCGACGAGCGTCCGCCCCTCGTAGACGGCGACCACCTCCTCGTGGCCGAAGTCCAGCTCACCATCGAGAACGACGACCAGCCGGGTGCGGTCGAGCCAGGCGGCTGCCCGGACGACGAGCCTCCCGAGACGGGCTCGAGCGTCCCGGCCGAAGGCCTCCTGCAGCTCGTCGGCCGAGACCAGGACGCGCTCGGTCTCCGCCTCGACGACGGCGCCGTGACGGAAGTACGTGAGCCTCCCGTCAACCTGGAATGCGGGCGTGCTCCCCCGGATCGGGAACCCGTCGGGGCCGCCGCCCGAGAACAGTTGGAGGCCGCCCTCGGTGACGACGACGAAGCGATGACCGCGGGGATCCCAGACGGAGCCCTCCGCGCTCACGCGCTCGCGATCGGGCGACAGGACGAAGCGACACTCGCTCCACACCGGTGCGGTCAGAGGACGAAGGCGTGGTAGGCGCACGGCGCGCAGCCGGCAGTCGTCATCCGTGTAGAAGAGGACGCCGCGCACCGCCGGCGGCGGCGTTCGGGCGGGCTGCGCGGTGCGCAGCTCCCCGTCGCCTCGCAGAGCGTCCGCCGCGGCGACGGCGGCCAGCGCTCCGAGTGCCCCGACGATGAGCCACGTCCAGGGCCGCATGGCCCCAACGATACGCCTGAGCACTACTCGCCGGTTCCATGCCTGAGGCTCTCGGAACGTCGCTGGCAAGGGAGGCGAGCGAGCGACGCGCAGGACAGTGCAACGGAGCACGGACAAGCGTCACGAGCGAAGCATCCCGCCGCCAGCGGCGTTAGGCGCGGGCGGAGCCGGGCTTTGCCCGGCGGGAGCCCCGCCGCCCGAGAGCCTCAGGCGGTCTGGGCGGCGACGAGCTCGAGGCGGCGCGGCTCGTCGAACTCGGCCCTGAAGGCCGCCACGACCAGGGGATCGAACTGCGTGCCGGCGCAGCGCTCGAGCTCGGCGATCGCGTGGTCGTGGGTGAGGCGCGAGCGGTACACCCGATCCGTCGTCATCGCGTCGTAGGCGTCGGCGACGAAGATGATGCGCGAGCCGAGCGGGATCTCGTCACCGCGCTTGCGATCCGGGTAGCCGGTGCCGTCCCAGCGCTCGTGATGGTGGAGCACCCACGTCGCGACCGGCTCGACACCCAGCGAGTCGAGCATGCGGTAGCCGATCTGCGGGTGCCGCTCGAGCACGAGCCGCTCGGCCTCGTTGAGCGGGCCCGGCTTCCGCAGGATCTCCTCCGGGATGGCGAGCTTGCCGAGATCGTGCAGGCTCCCCGCGAGGCGCGTGAGCTCGACCGCCTCGGGGTCGAGAGCCAGGCGCTGGGCGATGCGCGCCGCGAACTCCCCGACCATGTACGAATGACTGCCCGTGTAGGCGTCGCGTGCGTCCACCGCGTGCGCGAGGCTGGCGGCGGCGCGCAGGCGCGCGGCCCGGTCGGGGCCCTCGGCGAGCCGCCGCAGCTCGGCGAGCTCGATCAGGTCGGGCCGGTAGACGCGGACAGTGTTCTTCCCCTGTTCCTTGGCCAGGTAGAGCGCGCTGTCGGCGACACGGACGAGCTCGCTTCGCTCCACGCCGTGTTGCGGGTACGTGGCCAGCCCGGCGGACATGCTCACTGGGCTCCCGTGCTCGCAGTCCGAGTCGGTGACGCGGTCGACGACAGCGCGAGCGATGGAGAGGCCCTCGTGCTCGTCGTGGCGAGGGAGGAGGAGCGCGAACTCGTCTCCGCCCAGGCGAAACGCTTCGCCACCCTGGCGCAGGCGGGTCGCCACCTGCGCCAGGACGCGATCCCCGGCCGGATGGCCGAAGCGGTCGTTGACCTGCTTGAAGTTGTCGATGTCGAGGAGGCAGACGGTGAGGGGGAAGCCCTCGCTCTGCGCCTTGTCGAGATCGCGCGCGAGCCGCTCGTGGAAGTGGCGGTGGTTGCCCAGCCCCGTCAGCGGGTCGGTCAGGGCGAGCCGCATGGCGGTGAGCGCGTCGTAGACGGAGCGCTGGTAGAGCGCGATGGCCACGAGCGGCCCGACGAGGGCGGTGGCAAGGAGCGGCGAGCGCTCCCAGAGGAAGGCCAGCATGAGGCTGACCGAGGCCATGATCGAGAACGGGACCGCCGTCCAGTAGACGGAGTGCCGGAGCAGCTCGAGGAAGGGCTCGCGTCCCCAGCGGGAGATGATCCCCGCCGTCAGCGGGATGTTGACGCCGTAGAAGGCCGCCGCCGCCAGAAGAACGGCGACGAACAGCGTCGCGACGCCGTTCTCGCTCGCCACGAGGGCAGCCGCGCCGCCGGCCGCCGCGCCCCCGAGCGCGTAGACCGCGCTGTTGTAGACGAGGCGGATGACCGGGCGCCGCTCGATCAGTTCGATGATGCCGCGCGCGAGGAAGCCGACGACGACCGCGGCCGGCCAGCCATAGATGACGGCCGCGCCGACGATGAAGACGGCCGCGAGCGAGACGCCGCCGGCGGCGATGCCCTCGATCGGCACCGGGTGGGCTTCGACGAAGGTCGCCGCGACAGCGAGTGCGAGAACGCCTCCCAGCACCGCGAGCGAGGGAGACGAGGCCGCGAACAGCAGGGCTCCCGCGGCGAGCGCCGCGAGTCCCGCGAGCGCGACCGGTGCAAGAAGCGGCAGAAGCCGGGAGGTCTCGCGCGAGACGAGGGCCCCCGGCTTCCTGGCTTGACCCGACGCGCTCTCTGGCGAGCGAACCGGTACGAGCTTCACGCGACTGGGTCTACCAGTGGAACCCTTCTCCCTCGCCCAGGAAGGACGCGAGGAGGGCTGCCGCAACGAGCATGTAGGTGAGCTTTGCCTTCCAGTGCAGCATCTATCTCTCTCCCAGAAATGAGGACGCCTGACGACCCGGAGTATCCGTTGGCGGGCTTGCACCGTCATCCCCCGTCCGAGGGATTTAGCGAAAGCCCTGGTATCCCCCGAATTCGGGGGATACCCGCGCAAGCCTCTACGCGAGCCCGGCCTCGCGGAGGGGCCGCCGGCCCCAGGCGAAGCGGTCGGCGTACCAGCCCGTCATCGGGACGAGCGTGACCCCGTTGCCGGAGGAGTGGACCATCCAGCCGCCGCCGACGTAGATCCCCATGTGCGTCACCTCGGAGGGAAGAGAACGCCAGGCACGCTCGCCGAAGAAGACGAGGTCGGCCGGGCGAAGCCGGTCGCGCGGGATGCGCTGTGCCCGCGGGAACTCGCCGCTCAGGTCATGCGTCGTTCGTCCCTGGAGCACGGACTGGAGCTGCGGGGCGCCCGAGAACGGCTCGAGCTTGTAGACCCGCCAGACGAAGCCGGAGCAGTCGAAGCCACCGCGCGAGGTGACGCCGAAGAGTGTCTGCCTCGACTCGGACATGCCGCCCCAGACGTACGGATAGCCGACGAACCGGAAGGCGCGCACGAGCACGCGGCGCTGCCATGCCGTGAAGGAGGGGAAGGCGAGCGAGTCGGCGAGGCCGGTCACGTAGTCGCGATCCCAGTCGGAGAGCTCGAGGACACGCGCGACGGAGTAGGCGGTCTCCGCCCGCGAGACGACGTCCTGCGGGCGCAGCTCCCGGTAGTCCTTGGCGGCCGGGTGGTTGAAGCGGAGGCGGAGCAGGCGGGCGGCGACTTCGAAGCCGAAGCGCCCCGGGGGCTGGAGACCCGCGTCGATCGCCTTGCGCTGGAACTGAAGCGCGGCCGTGCGGACGCCGGCAGCGCGGACGAGCGCCTTGTCGAGCTCCCAGAGGAAGACTCTGCGGTCGGGGTCGACGATGACCTGCTGCTCACCCGTCAGGTTGGCCAGGACGTGGCCGAGGGCGCGGCGCGTGAGCGGGTCGTTCGGCCGGAAGCCTTCGACCGAGGGGCCCATGATCCCGCGGTCCACCACGACGCGGATCTGCTTCTGGGCCCAGGAGGCCGAGTGCGCGGCCGGCGCTGCGGCGAGCAGCGCGAGAGCGGCGAGCAGGCTGACGAGACCCCGGCGCATCCCCGCGTCCATCGGCGGCGCCTCGCGAGGCCTTTAGTCTTCGCCCTCGATGGAGATCGAGATCACGCCGGAGCCGTCCCCGGAGGAGCGCGACGTGATCGAGCGCGCGCTCGCGTCGCTGCTCGAGGAGGGCGCCGAGCAGCGCAGCGCTTGGTGGCGCGAAGGCGTGGCCGAGAACGTCAGTTTGGACGAAGAGTCCGACTGACGGCCGTCCGCCAGCCGGCGAGGAGGCTCTCGACCTCGTCGCCCGCCATGGCGGGCTCGTACCGGGCCTCGACCCGTCGGGTCGCCGCCACCTCTTCCGGCGACGCCCAGACGCCGACCGCGAGGCCGGCGAGGGCAGCGGCGCCAAGCGCCGTCGTCTCGCGTTCGGCCGGCACCTCCACGGGCAGCCCGGAGACGTCCGCCTGGAACTGCATGAGGAAGCGGTTCGCCGCGCCGCCCCCGTCGGCGCGCAGCACCTCGAGCT